>JASHQJ010000539.1 GCA_030037595.1 Candidatus Binataceae bacterium | reverse complement strand
ATGCGTTCGTCCCGGAGACGCAATCATTCTAAGCGGCGACATTGGCCGTCATGGAATAGCGGTGATCTCCGTCCGGCAGGGACTCGAATTCGAGAGCACAATCGTAAGTGATTGTGCTCCTCTCGCTAATCCAGTTGCACGGCTGCTCGAAGCGGGAATCGAAATTCATTGCATGCGCGATCTGACTCGCGGAGGCCTCGCCTCAGCACTGATCGAGATCGCACTCGACGGCGACATCGGTGTCGAAATCGTCGAGGAGGCGGTCCCAGTAAGTGAACCGGTCTCCGGAGCCTGCGAACTGCTGGGGCTCGATCCTATGTATGTTGCCAACGAAGGTCGCTTCGTGGCTTTCGTACCTGAGCGCGATCGTGAGCGAGCTCTGAAGGTTCTCCAAGGATGCGACGAATGTTGGGGCGCCACACTGATCGGGCACGCCTCTTCGGCCGAAAGCGGTCAGGTCGTGATGCGCGGGGCTCTTGGCACCTCGCGCATGCTTGATCTGTTAAGCGGCGACCAACTGCCGCGTATCTGTTAGGGAGACTCTTCCGTCGGCGGTCTGCAATCAGGTTTCAAATGGCCACGCCCACTCACTGATCTCCGCTTTGTCGACACCGTGTTCTGTGGCGTGGTTGAGATTCTCGGTTATTTGATCCTTTAGCCACTCTTTCAGGTGAGCACCCGCGGCCCGGAGACGCGGTACACGGTCGATTAGGTCGATTGCGAGATTGAAGCGATCTGTCTGATTATGAATCGCGAGTTCCAGCGGCGTATTGATGCTGCCAAATTCCTTGTAGCCGCGCACGTGAAAGTTCGCATGATTGGTGCGCCGGTAGGCCAGCTTATGAATCAGCCACGGATAGCCGTGAAAGTTGAAGATGATTGGCTTATCAGTACTGAACAAACTGTCAAAGTCTCGATCGGTCATGCCGTGCGGATGCTCTGTCGACGGCTGCAGCTTAAACAGATCCACCACATTTACGAAGCGTATCTTCACGTCGGGCAGGTGTTCACGCAAGATTGCGATCGCGGCCAGCGCTTCGACGGTTGCAACGTCGCCAGCGCTCGCAACGACGGCGTCGGGCTCTGCTTCCTGGTCGTTAGAAGCCCAGTCCCAAAGACCGATTCCCTTGGTGCAGTGCTTGACGGCTTCGTCGATTGTTAGGAACTGAAGATGCGGCTGCTTGTCCGCAACAATTACGTTGACGTAGTCAACACTGCGCAAACAGTGGTCGGCGACCGATAGCAGCGTGTTGACATCCGGCGGGAGATAGATCCTGGTCACGCGCGGGCTCTTATTGGTGACGACATCGATAAACCCGGGATCTTGATGCGTAAATCCGTTGTGGTCCTGGCGCCACACCGTGGAGCTGATCAGTATATTGAGCGATGAAACCGAAGCACGCCACGGAACCTCGGTTCGGCATTTCTCGAGCCACTTGGCGTGTTGGTTCACCATGGAATCAATCACGTGCGCAAAAGCTTCGTAGGTGGCAAAAAACGCATGGCGCCCGGTCAGCAAATAGCCTTCCATCCACCCTTCCAAGGTATGTTCACTCAGCATCTCCATGACGCGGCCATCGGCGGCCAGTTCGCCGCCATCAGCATCCTCCGGTCGCGTTTCCGCCAGCCAGGTTTTTTTGCTGGTCTCGTAAATTGCTTGCAGGCGGTTCGAAGCCGTTTCATCCGGACCGAAGACACGAAAGCTATTATTGTTGTCTCGCATCACATCGCGCAGGAACTCCCCCAGAAACTGCGTACTGGAAACCTGCATTCGGCCTGGCTTGGCAAGATCGACCCCGTAAGAGCGAAAATCAGGCAGTCGCAGTGGCTTGCGCAGGAGTCCTCCGTTCGCATGCGGATTCGCACTCATTCTCCTGTTGGCTGCGGGGGCAAGTTCCCTTAATTCAGCTCGCAGGCGACCCGATTCATCGAACAACTTGTCAGGCTGATAGTTACGCATCCAGGCTTCCAGCGCCGCAAGATGTTGCGGGTTCGATGCGACGTCGCCTATCGGCACTTGGTGGGCGCGCCAGCTTCCTTCGATTCGATGGCCATCCAGATCTTTGGGGCCTGTCCAGCCTTTAGGTGTTCGCAGAACAACCATAGGCCATCGCGGCCTTCGCGCGACTCCACTTGATCGTGCATCGCGTTGAATTGATCGAATGTCTGTGATGCATTTTTCCAGTGTCGATGCGATCTCCTGATGCACTCGCTCCGGATGGTCGCCTTCTACGAATTGAGGTGCATAACCATAGCCCAGAAAGAGATTCTCCAGCTCTTCGCGGGAGATGCGCGCAAGGATAGTTGGATTGGCGATCTTATAGCCGTTGAGATGCAGAATCGGCAGAACGGCACCGTCACGAATCGGGTTGAGGAATTTATTGGAATGCCAGGAAGTTGCGAGCGGGCCGGTCTCAGCCTCACCGTCGCCTACTACTGGCACCACGATCAGGTCCGGATTATCGAAAGCCGCACCGAAGGCATGCGAGAGGCTATATCCGAGCTCCCCGCCTTCGTGAATTGAGCCCGGCGTCTCCGGAGTGCAGTGGCTTCCAATGCCACCAGGAAAAGAGAACAACTTGAAGAACCGAAGGAGCCCTTCCAGGTCTTCACTACGATCGGGATAAACTTGAGAATACGTTCCCTCCAGGTACGAATTTGAAAGGACGGCCGGGGCACCATGTCCCGGGCCCGATATGTACAGCAAGTTGAGATCGTACTTCTTGATGAGGCGGTTGAGGTGGACCCAGACGAGGGTCTGACCAGGATCCGAGCCCCAATGACCGAGCAGGCGTTTCTTGATGTGCTCCGGCCTGAGTGGTTCTCGTAGCAGCGGATTGTCCCGCAAGTAGAGCATCCCGACGCAAAGGTAGTTACATGCGCGCCAGTACGCGTCGATCTTGCTCAATTCCTCAGTGCTCAGAGGTCCACTGGAAGTAGCGGTAGTGCGCCCTTGATCGACCATTGAAGAGACTCCTTGGTCGGCTTCTTTGCGGAGTGTGTGAGCTAACGCCAGAAACAGTCGCCGGTTCAACCGAACAAATCACAGCGAGGGCACTGCCAGCTGCTGTTAATCGGGCGAGCAGGATGCGCGCGGTTACTACTCATGTTGTGATAGACTTCAGACTCAATCTCGAAGACCTCGCGCGGCGATTTGGCGTAGCAGAATTTGAATTCCGCATAGGAATCGCCTAGTAGTTCTTTAAGTCGAGAATTGAGATCGTCATGTGATCGGCCGACGTAGTTTGAATGAAATCTGCCGTCCCTGTTCCCGCCGAGAATGAAAACGTCCGGCGACTTGCGGTCCACATACTCGTCGATGTCAGCATCAATTCGAGATATGATATGGCCCCCAAAAACATCAGATGCCGGCTACTTCCCACGCGTTACCTGTGGCCCTGCAGATTCTTAAAGCAGCGTGAATGTGAATCTACCGCTACACCCGCGCGATGGAGGACGCCGGAAGCAGGCCAAGCGAATCCTTTCTGATTCGCTCGGCTGCCCCGCCTAATCAGCAATCGCTGATTTTATCGACCGCGGTAAATCCACGCAAACCTTCGTGCGGCGTCGACTCTTTAAGCAAATGCCTATGGCACTTCGAGCGTGGCGTATTCTCTCAAGCCGCTTTGCTCCTTCCCTTTGCCGATCCGCTTGCGCCGCGAACGTTGAAGCGCTTGTCAAGCTGGTTCATCTTGTCAACGACACCGCCGTACTCCAATTCTGAATAGGGTAGCATCGCGGGCCCGGAGAATCCCTGCATACGAATCTCGGCAGCCTTTTCCGCGGCGTTGTTCCGCACCCAATCCCAGAACGGATGATCGAAGAGGTCCACAACCTCGGTGAACTTGCCTTCGTGCATGCATAGGCCGGCGGCGCTTACGACTGGAGGGCCATCGAAAAACGATACACCCGAGTTGAGCTTTACCGGCATCAGCGGGCCATTATGGCTGCCACGCATAGTGCCGGCCACGTAATGAGAAAGTCTGTAAGGCGAGAGGATTTCACCAGTTGCCGGGAAATTGCCCTGCACGCGGACGAGCGCCACCGGATCGTCCTTGCCCGTGTATTTTCCGGCGATGTTATGCAGGCGCGACGTTGATACCACTGCCGCTATGTCGTCAGTGGCGCGACTGTGCACCGATTCCACCACGAAGCGCTCGTTGTCGCGTAAGAGACACGCTATATCGTACAACTCTTCGGGGGCCTTCAATTCAATGATCCGGTCGCCCTCGGTATAGCTGACGTCCATGATCGTGAAGCTGTACCCCTTGGCTATCTGTGGCGAAAGCAGCAAACCGGGGCAGTACATGGGATCTGCGAAACCCAGGTAAAGAGGAAGATTGTATGCTCCCGGATCGGTCTTGTCGGCGGCGAAGAGCAGAAAAGGCTCGTTGGGACGCTCATCGAACTCCATTTCGCACGATGCGGGTCCCATCCCTCGGACGTTTCCCGAGAAAGCATCCTTCAGCAAATCCTGGCCTGCTCCGTACAGTCCTTGTTCCTTGGCTACCGCTGTGCCGGCCATGAAGGCCTTCCAGGCGAGTTCGTGAATCTTTGGACTGTCCACTCCCAGCTGATGCGACATGAGAATCGCGATATCGTCGCCAGTACTGCCGACATACGAATCGATCAGCAACTGTCGGCCGTGCTCGCGAACATAGTTTTCAACGGTCTGCTTCAGACGGGCACTTGGCCGGATATGTCCGCCAATGGAACCAACGTCGGCCTTGATGACTGAAAGCGTAATTTTCATACATCATCTCCTGGATAACAGAACAGCCTGCATCTGTCTGAGCATCGTCCATGCCAATGGCCCTGGCGCCGAAGTTTTTGATTTGCTTGGAGTAAATCGAATCGCGGGCCTCCGATAGGCGACCTGGCGCGAACGGATACAATCGTGAATTCCTCCAAATGGTCCCTTTCCGCCCATTCGCAAATTGCTGCGGAGGCATTTGTTCAACCGCCGACCGGACTGCGATGGCATGGCGCATGCTGTTTGCCTTCAGGACAACGCCGCCAATACGTCTAATTTGACGGTCAATCTATTGAGCTGGATTGCAGGTCAATTCTAGATCTTGCGCAAAGTAAACCATGCTGACCGAGCCACGAAGACGTTTTTTCCTCGGCAATTGGAAGATGAATTTGACGGTGCACGAAGCTCGCGCGCTTGGCGCTGAGCTTCGGTCGGAATCGATGAGGCTGGATTCCGCCGCCATTCGGGACCGCGATGTGATCGTCGCTCCACCACTGCTGGCGATACCCGGCGTGGTACACGAGCTCATGGGCTCTCACATCCGGGTGGCCGGTCAAAACATGTACTGGGAGGACAAGGGTCCGTACACCGGCGAGGTATCGGCGACGATGCTGAGGGAAATCGGAGTCACACACGTACTGATTGGTCATTCGGAGCGGCGCGACCAGTTCAGCGAAAGTGACCAAATCGTGAACCGCAAGTTGAGGGCCGCGCTCCGCCATGAGCTTAGCGCGGTTCTATGCGTGGGTGAGCACAGCGATGACCGTGATACAGGACGGGTCGTGGAAGTAGTGTTGCACCAGATTCAGAGCGGCTTCGATGGGATCGACCGAAACGATCTCGATAAGGTCGTGGTTGCGTATGAACCGGTGTGGGCGGTGGGTACCGGCCGAACTGCTCGCGCACAAGACGTCGAGCTGGTTCACGGAGCGATCAGGAGCGCACTGGCCGACCGCTTCGGTCGCGAGGCTGCGAGAACCGTTCGAATTATCTATGGCGGCAGCTTGACGCCTGCCAACGCCGCTCCTTTTCTCTCGCAGCCTGACATCGATGGGGCGATAGTAGGAGCGGCGAGCCTCAAGGCCGAGTCATTCATGAAGATCCTCGAGATGGACATCGCCCTGAGAGCGAGGTCGCCAGTATCAAGGGGGGGCGGAGGATAGTTCTCATGGACCCAATCATCCTCTCCGGTACTGCCAACCTGCCACTGGCGACTGCCATCGCCAAGGAATTAGCTCTTCCACTCGGGAAATCCACCCTCACCCGGTCTCCCGACGGTGAGTTGCGAGTGGAAGTTCAGAACGTTCGCGCGCGCGACGTGTTCCTGGTTCAGCCGACGGGAGCGCCACCGGACCGGAACCTTATCGAATTGTTCTTCCTGGCCGATGCCTGCCGGCGTTCGGGTGCAAATCACGTAACCGCAATCATCCCGTACTTCGGTTACGCGCGACAGGACCGGGCCGGCAACGGACAGAAGGCCATCGGCGCTCGCCTGATTGCCGATCTGTTAAGAGCGGCGGGCATCGGCCGGGTGGTCGCGGTAGACTTGCACAGCCGATCCCTGGAAAGCGCCTTCGCGATCGGATTGGAGCATCTCACCGCAGTCGGTCTCCTTTGCGAGGCTCTCGCCTCCCCGCCGACGGATGGTATTTTGGTCGCCGCCGATATGGCGGCGTTGGGCTTGGCCGAGAGCTATGCGCGCATCCTGAATCTGCCAATCGCGATCATTGCCAAGGTTCGTCTCTCCGACGAGGAAGTCGTTGCACGAAATCTTATTGGCGATGTGCGCGGTCGGCGGCCTATCATTATCGACGACATAATCATAACCGGCCGCACCATAGAGGCGGCTCTTAAAGCAGTCGTGGCGGCAGGTGCAATTTCGAACGCTACAGTCGTGTCCAGTCACGGCTTGTTCGTTGATTCAGCGAGCGAGCGCCTTGGGGCTCTGCCGATCGATCGTCTATTGGTCACAGACAGCGTTCCAATTCCGACCACACTCAAATCTCCAGTCAAAGTAATCAGTCTTGCTCCTTTGCTGGCACAGGCTGTTTCACGTCTCCACGCCGGCGAGCCACTGGACGATCTTTTGCCGAACAGTGTGATCCGAAAGTGATCCGCCAATGACCGGATTAGCTGCCGGAGAATTCATACGGATAGAAAGTGAGGAAAAATGATGACTACCAAGGAACCAATTCATAGCCGTCGCGAAGCAAAGCAGAAAGTAACCCTTCTCGAAGGACTGGACGAACGACAGGTGGCCGCCATTGCTCGTGACTATGAAACGAAGACTGGTCGCGAATTTCGATGCCAGCAATGCCTCGAGACAGGACGGGAACGTTCCTTACGCGTGGAGGCAGAAGCGGACGAACCCGGGATCGAGGTCGTCGCGATCCTCGAAGAAATCACCGCTCCCATCCCGTTGTGCGAAGATTGCTATCAGCGGCTGATGGATTCGACCAGGACGTTGTGACTGGAAAGTCAAGGCCTCCAGCCTCGCAATCAGCTAGGGCGCCACACTCTGCTGTTGGGTTAGCTCCTTCCTTTCGATGACAGCGATCAAAGGGCCAGCCAGCAGGTATAACATCGGCGAAATTGAAACTGCCAACCGCGGCACTATGAGCAGAGCCACAAGCAGACTGCCGATCAATGTCGTCAGCTTCCAGGTGTAGTCACGGAAACTCGCGATCTTGAGAGCAGGGTATGGCAGTCTTGAAACCATCAGAGCGGCGAGCGCCAACGTAACGACGGTGATCAAACCGCATAACGTGAGCGGTGGAATTGAATCAAAGTAAACGCTCCCGAACAGAAGCCCCGCTATCACAGCCGCCGCACCCGGAACCGGCAGACCCACAAAGCGCGTCTTGCTTCCTCGACCACCGCTCGTTTGCAGGTTGAATCTCGCCAGTCTGAGAGCTGCGCAGATTACGAACGGACCGATCACCAGAACGCCCCACAGGCCAAGCGGCCTCAGCGCCCAGCTGTAGAGAAGGCCGGCGGGAGCGACCCCGAACGCGACGACATCCGCGAGGCTATCCAACTCTGCGCCGAACGGCGCCGCGGAGTGTGAAATCCGGGCGACCATCCCATCGAGAACGTCACAGACCAACGAAGAATCGATCAGCGCCGCAGCACGTTCGTAGCGATGATCGAAGGCTGAGACTAGTGACAGGCAACCGAGAACCAGACTGATCGAGGTAACCGCATCGGGCAGCCAATCAACATGCAAGCGATGATTTGTTACGTCCCGCGACCCTGCCGTGAAAGTTGCTTCCTTCATCTGGCATTCTTTGGATCGTGCCTGCATCGAGACGCTACTGGTTAGCCATCGCGTCTCGCTGCTGGAGTATCAAACTGCCTCGGCGATCTCATACTTGGCAATCTTCGCATAGAGTTTCTTGCGGGAGATCTGCAGTCGCTTCGCGGCAAGCACCTTATTGCCGCGCGCAATCCTCAATGCTCGAGAAATCAACTCACGTTCATTGTCAGCGAAGGTTGATAACTCTGTCACCTGAGCTGTCGCCACCTTCGATTTCGCCTGCGGCTTATCCGATGCCGCTACTTCGGGCGGCAGATCAACACACTCAATCAGAGATCCTTTGCCAAATGTGAAGGCCGCCTCGATAGCATTGGAAAGCTCACGAACATTTCCCGGCCATTGATAGTTCAGCAGCGCATTCAGTGCCCGCTGCTCGATTCCCTGTACGTTCCGGCCATCGTTTTGATTGAAGAGATTGATGAAGTGCCCCACCAGGAGTGGTACGTCATCGATTCGATCGCGCAGCGGCGGCACGGTCAGAACCACGGCCTGCAACCTGTAATACAGGTCTGCCCGCAGGCGGCCTTGAGCCACTGCTTCTTTCGGATCGCGATTGGTCGAGGCAATCACCCGGACGTTCACTGGTTGTTCTCGAGTCGAGCCCACAGGACGAATGCTCCGCTCCTGGATGGCACGTAGCAGTTTGCTCTGGGTTTCGGCACTCATCTCGGTAATCTCATCGAGAAAGAGAGTTCCACCTTCGGCAGCGCGGAACAGCCCCAAGTGATCGCTGGTCGCACCGCTGAAAGCGCCGCGTTTGTACCCGAAAAGCTCGCTTTCGATCAGATCCTTGGGTAGCGCCGCACAGTTGAGAGCGATGAAGGGTGCGTCCGCCCGCGGTCCGCAACTATGAATGGCGCGTGCGACCAGTTCCTTGCCTGTTCCACTTTCGCCAACGATCAGCAGGTTGGCTCGGGCGGCGCCTGCAGCTTCGATGCTTTGATAGAGACGCCGCATCTGGCTGCAATCCCCGACGAGCCCGTGGAAAGAGGCTCGCGCGCGCGAAAGGGGCGCCGCGTGACTTTCAGTCGCAACAGTTCCGATGGATGCTGCATCACAGCGGAAGTACCCGGAGAGGATCAGGGTTCTTTGCACGCGGTTGGCGTCATCGAGCACCTTAAGCATCGGTTCCTGCTGGACGTTTTCCACCGAGAGTCCGCTCTGTACACTTTGTTCAAACAGCAGGACCGCAGCGACAACCTGGTCCACAGGCATCTGCTGCTCCGCCAGTGATTCCCCGAGTCGAATCAATTCGCTCGAATATCGTGCGATGTCGCACACGAAAAGGGCGGACTGCGCACGCATCAGGGCGTCTTCGAAAGATCGCGCGAACTCGCTTTGCGAATCAACCGGGTCGCTAGCATATTGCCCATGCCATTCACGAAAGATTTCGCCGCGCCGCTGAATGATTCGCTCTGGAACGGGCCGTAACTCTTCGAATGGATGTCCGAAGAGAAAGTAAACTTGTCGGGCAGCCCCAACGGGTGGCAATTCCACAAAGGCGCGTTCACGGTCGCCTCGGGCAGTAGGAAGCTGCGGAATTTCCTGGCGAGCCGCCCCGAATGATGAGAAGCCGTTGAATGATACCTCTAGCGATTCGTATGCCGCGGCTATGTTCATAGCGCTTAACTCCGGTTCCCCTTGGCCCGCTTTGGTTTCGTGAACAGTAGCTGGCGTGCAGAGGCGGACCCTGTCTCGGGGGAGGAGCTTTTAAGATCGCGCCTCCGCGGCCAGCTCAATCTCTCAGCAATTGCTGGAAGCGCCGAGCATGTGTTGTGCCACCAAATTTCCGACGGATTTCGGAGGAGTGGATGTCGCCAGGTGGGGCACTGATGTCCCACCTGGGGCATGTGATTCCGTGGACCTGGAGAACGTTCAGATGTCGAAAATGATGCGCGCCCGCCATTCCTCGGGCGAGCCGACAACCGTGAGTTGATGGTAGGTAACGGCCTTTATTTCGCCGCGAAACCTGTGCCGATTGGGCTCGAATCGCTCGCCTCGAAGCACAACATTAAGGGTTTTATCGCCCTCGGCGACCGAAGCGTCGGACCAGATAAAGCCCTCGGCCACGAATAGATAAAGTAGCTCGCCGAGCAAATGGTGCATGAAGTCGGAATCGTTGAGGGCCTCGATCGTGAGCTCGCGCTCCTCAGTTGGTCGAACGCTCTCCGGTTCAACCATCAGGGAAGCGAGAGCCAAGGCTGCGCGGCGAAATAACTCCGCACGGGTTGGAGCAGTTACTTCGATACCGAGATCGCCGGTGTGTTCAAACTCATGGAACCACAGCGAACCGTCCACTTTCGCGTTGTCGCCTTCATCCACCATCGGCCTCGATCATGGCGAAAGCTTTGAGTTCATATGATGCGCAGCTTCATCGAGACAAACGTGCGCGCAGTACGATCTACGAAATCGTCACGCCTTGATGCGTTCGCGGAGGTACGCGACGCTACCGCTTAGCGTCACCAGCTTCGGATAGTCGGCCTCCGGAATATCCACGCCAGTCCTTTCGTGAATTGCGATCATTAGATTCAGGATATCCATCGAATCGAGATCGATCTGTTCGCGTAGGTCCACTTCCGGGTCAATCTCCGCAGATGCCTCAGGCGCAATCTTCGCAAGCTCGCGCAGCACCAGGGCTCTGATCTCATCGTCGTTCACAGCTTCTCTGGCTCCTGCAAGATGCGATCGATCGCGCAAAGGAAGAGCGCGCCGCGATGGCCGTCGCTCGCTCGGTGATCGGCCGCCAGTGTTGCGGTCATGATCGGCCGCGCTCCAATCATGCCATCCGCCGCCCATGGACGTTCAATGATCTTGCCAAAGCCGACCAATGCGACCTGCGGCGGGTATATGATACCGAAAACTGATTCCACGCCTTGCTCGCCCAGACTGGTGACGGTAATCGTCGCGTCCGCGATTTCAGAACTACGAAGGACAGTGGCGCGCACCCTCTTCACGAGCTCGCGCAAATCGACCATGATCTCTGGGAGTGTCTTCTTGTCCACATCGTGAATAGCGGGAGCGATTAGGCCGCCGCCCTGATGGAGCGAGATGGCAACACCAACGTGGACCGCATCGCTTGGCGAGAAAGCACCGTCGCGCCAAAACCCATTCATCTCGGGATACTCGCGAACGGCGATAGCGACGGCCTTCAGCAGAAGCACAGAATAGAGTGTCCGCTCCGTCACTGGCCGTTTGAGATTCTCGGCGGTAAGCCACGCCGTCGCACGTCTCATGTCAATCTGCGTAGAGAGATAGTAGTGCGGGATTTCGCGCTTCGATCGTGACATCGCCGCCGCGATAGCCCTTCGCATCGACGCGCGGCGCTCCTCCGGCGTGACCGTCGGCCTTGTTAGTGGCGCTGGTTTTCGAAGTTCGGCAGCTGCCATTGCGGTGGCTGCGAGGGGCGGAGCCGCTTCTGGCGCGGACGGCGCTTTCTGAGCGGCCGGAGGGGCGGCTTGCGCGGCTTTGGCGGCGCGCTCGACGTCGGCCCTTGTAATGGCTCCCTGCAGTCCAGTTCCTTTCACAGTCGCGAGATCGACCTTGAGCTCAGCAGCTACGCGCATAGCCAATGGCGAGATTCGCAAGTGTGGTGGGGCCGCGACCGGCTTGGCGATTGGACGCGGCGGAGCGGCAAGTGGCGTAGGAGGCCTCACCGGGGTCGGCACGACAGCAAGACGCGGCTGGGCGGGAGGAACCGGCTTAGCCTCGGGCGCGCGACTCGGTGCGCCTTCGCTGCTAATCACCGCGAGCACGGTTCCGATGGGCACCTTTTCACCCTCGAGGATCAGGATGTTTTCGATGATGCCGGTATCGAAGACTTCGACCTCGATCGTCGCTTTTTCGGTGTCGACGACCGCGATGATGTCGCCGCGTTTCACCACATCGCCGGGTTTGACCAGCCACTCGATGATGGTGCCGACTTCCATGTCAGCACCAAGAGCGGGCATGCGGAACTCAGCCACGGTCGCCCATCATGAGGTTTACGATCTCTACAATCCGCGCGGCCTGAGGCACTGTCGCATCTTCGAGATGCTTGGCGTATGGCACCGGGACCTCCGCGCTGCAGACTCGTGCGACGGGCGCATCCAGTTCGTAAAACGCGCCTTCCATGATCCGAGCGCTGATTTCCGCGGAGATGCTGCCGCTACGCCAGCCTTCGTCAACCACGACAGCCCGATGCGTGCGCGTCACTGAAGCGATGATCGTCTCGTCATCGAGTGGTCGCAGCGTGCGAAGGTCAACCACTTCGGCGCTGATTCCCGCTGCCGCCAGTTGCTCGGCCGCTTGAATCGTGCGGTAGAGCGTGCCGCCGTAGGTGATTAGGCTCACATCGGTGCCGGATCGCCGGATAGCGGCTCTATCGATATCGACCGGCCCGGCGTCGGCCGCCATTTCACCCTCCATGTTGTAGAGGCCGTTGTGCTCGAAAATCAGGACCGGATCCGGATCCTCGAGCGCGGTCCACAACATCCCGCGCGCATCCTCGAGCGTTGCGGGCGCGACCACCCTGATGCCCGGGATATGCGCGTACCATCCCTCGAGGCTATGGGAATGCTGAGCGGCGAGCTGCCGTCCCGCGCCCGTTGTCATCCGGATGACCAGCGGCACGTTAAACTGACCGCCTGACATGTGAAGGATCGTGGCCGCATTGTTGAGAATCTGATCCATGGCAAGAAGGCTGAAGTTGACGGTCATGATTTCGACGATCGGCCGCATTCCGCCCAACGCCGCGCCGATTCCGGCGCCCACGAATGCCGATTCGGAGAGCGGGGTATCGCGGATACGGTCAGGCCCGAATTCCTCGAGCAAACCCTTGCTCACCGCATAGCATCCGCCATATCGCCCGACGTCTTCGCCCATCAGGAACACCCTGGCGTCGCGAAGAATCGCCTCGCGTATCGCCTGGCGCATCGCCTCGCGATAGGTCGTGCGAACCGTTCTTGGCGTGGGTGACGGCTCACCCATTACTTTGGCCTTTCCGAGTAAACAAACTTTGTCAGATCCTCGACAGGCTCCCACGACGCGGACTCCGAGAATTCGACAGCGTCTTTAATCTCAGCCTCCGCTTCGTCTTCAATTCGCTTGAGTTCCTGGTCTTCGAGCAGGCGCATCTCGCGCAGACGACCTTCGAACTTCACGATCGGGTCGCGCTTCTTCCATTCCTCGATTTCCTGCTTGTCGCGATAGAGCTGCGGATCGAACATCGAGTGCGCGCGAAAGCGGTAGGTGCGAAATTCTATAAAATGCGGTCCGCCGCCGGCGCGCACACCACGAGCGGCGAGCTGCGCCGCCTCTTCGCAAGCCACGACGTCCATCCCATCCACCGCCCAGGCAGGCATCGCGTATCCCGTCGCTTTGAGCGCGAGATCGGTCTCGGCCTGGGCGCGGCTAAGCGCCGTGCCCATCGCGTAGAGGTTATTCTCGCAACAGAACAAGACTGGTAACTTCCACAAAGAAGCCAGATTCATGCATTCGTGGAACTCGCCCTCGGCTACTGCCCCATCGCCAAAGAAACACGCGGTGACGCGCTGCCGGCCCTGTAACTTATCGGCCAGTCCGAGCCCAACCGCGATCGGCAACCCGCCACCAACGATCGCGTTGCCGCCATAAAAGCGCTTGTCCGCATCGAACAGATGCATCGAGCCGCCGCGCCCACGGCTGCATCCCTCCTGCTTTCCATACATCTCCGCCATGATCGATCTGGCCGAAACGCCGCGCAGTAGTGCGTGACCATGTTCGCGGTAAGTGGCGACGATCGCGTCGTCCGGCTGAAGCGCCTGCATCGCTCCCACCGCGATCGCTTCCTGGCCGACATACAGGTGAAGGAAGCCGCGGATCTTTGACGCCGAATAAAGTTCCGCGCATTTCTCCTCGAAGCGACGGATGCGGACCATGCCGCGCAGCAACATCAGCGCATGTTCACGTTCGAGCGCGGGTTGCGATGCCTGCGCTTGCTGCGACACGTTAGGTTCCCGCGTCTGGCGGGTGCCCTTAGCGCTCATTTCGCCTCCGTGTCGCTTTCAAGCGTGGACAGATCGCCCTCAGGCAACCCGAGCTCGCGCGCCTTGAGCAGGCGGCGCATGATCTTGCCGCTGCGCGTTTTTGGCACGCTCGACACGAAATCAATCTCTTTCGGAGCAACGACAGCGCCCAGACGCTTGCGCGCGAACCCGAGCAGGTCGAGGCGCAACTCGTCACTCGGCGAATATCCGCTCTTGAGCGAAACAAACGCCTTAACGACCTCCCCGGCCACCGGATCAGGTTTGCCGATCACGCCCGCCTCGGAAACCGCTCGATGTTCGAGCAGGGCGCTTTCTACTTCGAACGGCCCGATTAGATGGCCCGAAGACTTGATCACATCGTCGGCCCGGCCAACGAACCAGAAGTATCCGTCGCTGTCGCGTGTCGCGAGGTCGCCGGTCAGATACCATCCGCCGTTGAAGCACTTGCGATAACGCTGCTCCTCGTTCAGATAGCCGCGGAACATCGAGGGCCATCCCGGCCGCAGCGCGAGTTCGCCCTGAACGTCGGGTGCGCTGACGACTTCGACGGTCTTGTCGGGCCTATGCTGCACGATCGCGGCCTCGATTCCGGGAAGCGGCCGGCCCATGGAACCCGGCCGGATTTCCATCGACAAGTAGTTGGCAATCATGATGCCACCCGTTTCCGTCTGCCACCAGTTGTCATGGATAGGAAGACCGAAAGCCTTTTGCCCCCATACCACTGCTTCGGGGTTGAGTGGTTCGCCAACGCTGGCGATGAACCGCAATCGCTGAAGGTCGTAGTTGCGGATGACATCGGTACCGACCCTCATCATCATGCGCACCGCGGTGGGCGCCGTATACCAGACCGTGACCGCCTGGTTTTGCAGAAGGCTGTACCACCGTTCGGCATCGAAGTCCGCCTCATCGACCAGGCTCGTGATGCCATGGGTCAGCGGCGCGATTATCCCGTACGAGGTGCCTGTCACCCATCCCGGATCGGCAGTGCACCAGAAGATATCGCCCGGATGAAAGTCGAGCGCGTAGTAGCCGGTCATGTGATGAGCGACGACCGCCTCGTGGACATGCATGGCACCCTTGGGCGTGCCGGTCGTCCCGCTCGTGAAATGAAGGAGAGCGAGGTCTTGGGGATCGGTCGGTAGAATCACGAAGCGGTCATCGGCCGATGCCATCAATTGGTTGAAATCCAAAGTGCCCGGAAGTTTGTCAATTTCTTCAGGCGTGCCGATCAGCAATACGTGCCGCAGGCCGGGTAGAGCCGATCGCAGCTCGGCGACCTTGCGCTTGTAGAGCGATGCTGTGGTGACCAGCACGCGCCCATCACCGATGCTCATTCTTTGACGAATTGGCTCAGGGCCGAACGCGGAAAAGAGCGGACAGAAGACGCTCGTGTTCTTCAGCGTTCCGATCGCGGTTACGTATAGCTCAGGAATCCGGCCTGCCAGGACGAACACGCGCTCGCCCTTGCCGATTCCGAGCCGGCGGAGCACATTGGCAAAACGGTTCGTCTCTGCGCTCAGTTGAGCATAGGTGAAGTCGCGTATCTCTCCGCGCTTGCTTATAAAGCGGAGCGCGAGATGCTCGCGGCGGGCGCCCGCCGCGTGCCGATCTACTGCTTCATGAGCGATGTTGAGGCCGCCGCCTGGAAGCCCTTCGAGAGTGCGTCGCGCCGCTTCCCAGGAGAACTCGTTTCGGCACCGGCCATAGTCCTGGAGGTTGGGCAAGACGCGCCATTCGCGCTGCGATTTCGGGATGGGTGCCCAGCTCATTGCCTTCCAGTTCGTGGAGAGCATCGCCGCCCTCCGGTCCTAACTATCTCTGCCCTCGCTCTTACCGACCGCAGCATTTTACCTTCCGCGTCTCGGCTTTTGGAAACCATGAACTGGACTGTCATCTTTAACCCTTGATGACGACAAAGGGCTTCAATCGCGCGACTCTTTTGGTCACGCCCGCGGCTTCCATCACTTCGACAACTTCCGCGACGTCCTTATACGCCGCCGGCATTTCTTCCGAGATACCTGCGCGCGTCTGCGAGCGTACGGTCACGCCCATCGCCCGAAGTTCCGCGATCAGGTCTCGTCCGCGAGCCTCACGCTTCGCGCGAACTCGACTCATTAGACGCCCTGCTCCGTGGCACGACGAGCCGAATGTTGTGGACATTGCGCCCGGCGTCCCAAGCAATACAAACGAGTAGCGGCCCATGTCGCCCGGGATCAGAACGGGCTGGCCAAGCGAACGCAGCTTCTCGGGCAGTTCGGGATGGCCCGGGCCAAACGCGCGCGTAGCGCCCTTGCGGTGGACACAAACCTTACGCATCCGGCCGTCGATCTCGTGCTCTTCGAACTTGGCGATGTTGTGGCAGACGTCGTAGATAAGCTGAAAGCCCAGGTCCTCCAGTCCAAGTCCCATTGCCTCACCGAAGGCCTGCCGACTCAAATGCATGATGACCTGGCGGTTGCACCAGGCAAAGTTGGCCGCGGCCGCCATCGCGCTCAGGTAATCCTGCCCCTCCGGCGAGTTGATAGGCACGGCGGCCAGTTGACGGTCCGGAAGTTCGATGCCGTACTTCACCATCGCTTCGCCAATCAACCGCAAGTAGTCGTCGCAGGTTTGATGGCCTAGACCGCGGGAGCCGGAATGAATCAGGACGGTAACGTTTCCCGACTTGAGTCCTAACGCATCGGCGGCGGCGGAATCGTAAACCTCATCGACTCTGCTCACTTCGAGGAAATGGTTGCCTGATCCGAGGGTTCCGAGCTGTTTGTGACCGCGCTTATACGCGAAAGTGCTGACCTTGTCGGGGACTGCGGTATCAAGTCGGCCCCCATTTTCGATGTGCTCAAGGTCGTGACGGCTCGCGTAGCCTTGCCGCATCGCCCAATAAACGCCGTCCTTGAGCAGCTCCGCCAGCTCGTTCAAACCAAGACCAGGAATTGCTCCCTCTGATCCAACACCCGCCGGAATCGTGTTGAAAAGCCTGTCCGCGAGCTGCTCACTTCTGGGCAGGACCTCCCTGTAGGTCAGGTCAGTCCTCATCAACCGGACACCGCAGTTGATGTCGTATCCGACGCCACCTGGAGATATCACTCCGTGAGCTGCATCGATTGCCGCGACGCCCCCAATCGGAAATCCATATCCCCAGTGGATATCGGGCATCGCCAGGGAATGGCCAACAATTCCGGGAAGCGTGGCGACGTTGGCGACTTGGGTCAGTGCCGGATCGTCACGCAGTTCATCGATCATCCGCTCGTTGGCGAAAATCCGGCCAGGCACTCGCATCGCGCCGTGCCTCGGGATTTCCCACAAATAGTCGGTGAGCTTGACGAGTTCCACGATTCTTGAGCTGCAAGGTTCGCAGTTCTCCACATTCCTTCAAGCCGCTAAAGCAGAGTAATCTCAATCACGCTGGCTATTTCGACTCCTAGTCAGGGCATTGACCAAACTTGCAGGTGAAGCTGCTTTCGGTAGCGTTGGCGTCGCGCAACCGACCGTCAGAGTTGAATACGAACATTACGTTCCTTGTTGTGATCGTAGTCTCCGCACCAGAAGCCCAC
>JASHQJ010000538.1 GCA_030037595.1 Candidatus Binataceae bacterium | reverse complement strand
TACTGGTCAGGGTTTTCACGGAAGTCCTTGAACAGCACATGGGGCGCCGAAGTCTCGGGAATTTCGAGATAGCCGCGATTCCAGAATTCATCGAATTGCGGCCATTCGAAGCCATCTTCCGATGCCTCGTTTCGCGCGACGTCATAGATATGACGCAGCCATTGCTCCGAATCGCGGCCTTCGCTGAACGACTCGGTCGCCGTTCAAATCGCAACCGGCCTTTCCAATTGAGAAACCTCGCCGAGCTATCTAAACGTGAGCATTTGTCGGCTCCCTTCCATCGACGCGACTTGCGACTGGTTGCTGTCCGCGCGCATCGGGCTTTGGCAGCAGATCGCCGATCAGGTGACTCGCAAGCGAAGCAGCTTGCTGCCGGATCTCACCGATCGCCGTTGACTCCCATAACGTTGGTCGGCGCGCCGGCCCAATCGCAAAAAGAATGTGCGAAGCTAATCCAGACGTGTCGATTAGTGCCCCGAGGTCGTCGGTCAAGAGACCGAGCGCGAGCGAGTCAACCTTGGCGAGCCCACTCTTCAAGAGTTCAGCAACGAGCGGGTCAGACCATCGTCGATAGTCACTCTCCGGACCCGAGCAATCGATTATCCGAGACACTCTCAGATCGCATTCATCATGTCCGCCGCGAAGCGCAAGGCGTACCGCAAACGATCCGTCTGGGACGCACGACGCTCGCCTTATCCGCCCTGTGTGAAGTACCAGCCGCCCGGTCCATCGCATCTCGTCGATCAGACGCGCTATCTCCAAGGGCATTCGATGACGGTGGACCTCCCAATAGGTACGAAGATGACGCAGAAAGCGCGAACGTTCTTCCATCGACCAGTTCGTCCAGATATTGGCAGAGTTAGCCCGTAGAAGATCTACGATCGATGGGCCATCGTACCCTTGCTGTAACAGACTCCTGACGGAACGCAACAATTCGCGAGCACTGTTCAATCCCTGGAGCTGTGTAGCTCTAGGAACCTTGGGTCGGGTCTTGATCGAATGCACTTGCGGCCATTGGCCGTGACGCGAAACGGCATGAATCGCACCGCGGTGTGCCTTTTCTTCGAGGGCGAGGGCCGTGTCTATGGCGGTCAGACCGGTGCCAATCAAAAGCACGGGGAGGGCAGGATTCAGATCATCAAGGGCTGACTCTGACCACGCTGAGAAAGTCCGCACATCGTAGCTCGCGAGTCGACTGCTTGGGGAGTGATGACCTAGTGCAAGGACGACCCGATCGGCGACAATCCCGATATCGTTGCGCAGCCATACGCGAACACTCCCGTCGGACACTTCGACGCGCTTCGCCCGCGTTCGGTAGTGATCGATCGCTAGCAGTCTAGGTGCCCGACCTTCATGCTCGTAAAGAGTGTCCCCGAGATAGTCACCGTACACCGAGCGTCTTACGAACGATTCAGGTCCATAGCCGAAAGACGTATTCTTCTTTAGCCAGCGCACAAAATGATCCGGCTCGTCAGGGAAGGCGCTCATCTGGCCAGCAGGTACGTTCAGGAGATGGGTCGCGAACCGGGTTGAATAAGCGATTCCGCCTCCGAGGTTGGCGCGGGGTTCAATGAGAACGATCTTGAGCGGATATGTCGCTCTTCTCATCAGTTGAATTGCCAACAGTGCACCACTGGCTCCACCGCCGACAATTGCAATCGTGGCGGTGGGTCCACGCCGGCGCGCAAGACGAAGTGCCTCGGAGTTCATCAGTATCCCCCGGCATCGGCCGCATTGCGCATTGCCATGGTGGTGAAGAAACTCTTGTCCACAGAACCCATGTTGATGTACCAGGTTTCATGTTCGGGAGTTTCCTGGCCGGGCAAATAGCAAACGCTCGCCGCTCCGCTCTGCAGATCGGTTGAGGCTGCCGCTATCGTGAACTGGCGTTTGAATGGGTAAATCGCGACCCGCGCGTCCGGCACCGGGCGGTCACGAAAGGTCGACCAGAAAAGATAGTTTTGAAAGAGCTCGCCCCTGCGATCGTAAGTATCAACATACGGTATGAGCCATGACTCGGTATCGACGTAGATGATGTTCTTCGACTGGAGCGCATCGACACCTGGACGCGGATCAGCTTCTACCACGTAAGCATTGCGCAGCTCCCAGGCTTCTGGGCACGTGCTCGCGCCCCCGTCGCTCTGGCAAGTTACGGCGGGAACATGCTCAGCGTGTACGCTCTCCAGAACTTGTCTCTCCCCGAGAAACTTGTAGTCGTAGGTCTCCGGCTTTGCGTTAAAGCCTGCGTAGTGATCTGGATTCCAGGCGCCATAGCCGGTTGCCGTAGTATTTAGCGATTCGTTCAATCGCCGCACCCGGCGATTGTTGTGATTGTAAGACCAGGTATCGTCACCGCGATCTTCAGCGGCGTAGCGGTAGCGGATGATTCCTGTGCCGCGCAGCACCGCGGGGGCAATCTGCGGATAGATCGCGGAGAGCCATACCCGGCCTGAGATCTTGAAGTCCGGATCAACTGGAATAGGTTCGACCTCGGTGCGCCCGATCAGGCTGTATCCGGCGTAATGGCCGAAAGCCGTGTAGGCGTACGGATCGGGAGCTCCGTTAAGGCTCGTGTTTTCGATGCGGCACTCGTAGAAGCGCAGATCGTAATCGTCGGACAAGGTCGGATGAAAAGTGACATTCCAGATGATCTTGGTTGCCGCCTCAGGATCGTTCGCATCGACGAATGGAAACGGCAGGCCGGCAACATAGCCCACCAGCTCGCGATGATCGCGTGAGAGGATTACTTGCGACGAATACTTTTCGGTCGCTTCCGTGTAAGGAGGAGGCCAGTCGAGTTGCGAGGTCGGCACAATCTTGAGCGCCATGCCATGAGTCACCTTGTAGTAGACCCCTGGCGAGACGAACTCCTTGACCTCGGCGGCGTTGCTGATGGTGATTGTGTCACCGGGCTTCACTTGCGCGCAAACGGGGAGCGCGCCTTGACTGACCGACCATCCAGCGATCGCGGCCAAAACAACAGAGCCGACAGAAATCCTCATACCGGTTGCACCCTCCCATAATATGATTAAGTCGATGGATTTACTCAACTAAATGACTATTGGACGAGTCGACTTAGTGCAAGAGGGATCAGGCCCGTGGATCGTACTCATTTCTGTCCCGCATGACGCCAACCTTTTTAGAACTCCGAATGTGAAGTGCACCGTCCTTGACACAGTTTGACAAATCAACCGATTAATCGATCGAATTTATATATTGTCGCCTCGACTCTCGCGCCCAACTCGGATCGTCGTCGGAGCATTGGCGGCGGAGACCCAAATGCCTCGCTGGTACGAGGACAACTCGAAATCGATTGGAGGAACTCCCTTGCTAAGACTCCGCAGCGCTGTCGACCGCGCGCCGCCGGTCACGGTCCTCGGCAAGATCGAGGGACGCAATCCCGCCTATTCTGTGAAATGCCGAATTGGCGCGGCGATAGTTTGGACGCCGAAGAGCGGGAATTGATCGGCCCAGGCAGAGAACCGGACGAGCCTACCGGTGGTAACACAGAGGTTGCGCTCGCTGTCGTCGCGGCGGCGCCTAAGATTCCGCTCACGTTGACGATGCGCGAGACCATGAGTCTGGAGAGGCGAAAACTGTTGCTCGCCTATGGGGCGAACCTGGTACTAACGGAGGGTTACAAAGGAATGAGCGGCGCCATTGCGAGGGCGGAACAGATCGTCGCTTCGGAGCCCGATCGCTACCTGCTCCTGCAGCAATTCCGAAATCCCGCCGATCCTGATTCATGAAGCTACGACTGGCCCGGAGATTCGGGAGAATACCGAAGGGGCAATCGACATCCTCGTTTCCGGCGTCGGTTGTCGTGATCGAAAACTTAATCCGGCGTGACGAGGCGCTCCGCGTGTGCTTGTATGGAACCCGCGATGGTCGCGTTTCTGATCAAGCTTCTGCTCATCGTCGATCTCGTTTGCGCGCTCAGGCGAGACCGCAGGCTGAAATTCTGGTGCTTCGCCAGCAGGTGTTGATCCTAGACCGGAAGAATCGAGCGCGAGCGCGGCCGCGGAACTTCGATCGACTGGTGTTGGTCTGGCTGTACCGAGTCTTTCCTTCCGTTTTGAATGCGATCACCATGGTCAAGCCTGAAACCGTGATCCGCTATCACTGGCGCGGCTTCCGGGCCTATTGGCACTGGAAATCCGGCTGGAGTGGTGGTCGACCGAGGATTGATCGCGAGGTTCGGGACTTGGTTCGGCGAATGAACCGACCCCGCCGGCCCATGTACTCGGCGGAGCGGGACTCGTAACGCCAGAGACCGCGGCGGAAGCCTTACTCTTCCTCATTTTCTCCCGTCATCTCCCTGCTGCGCGTGTTCAATTCCCCCGCCTTGACGAGCTTCCTGATATCGCGGGAGTAGATGCCGACTTTGCGGCGTAACAACGCTTACTATGCGGAGCGGCGTCATCTCAGCGGCGGCAACAGGATTGGATCGGGTGGTTGCGAAGCGGGCCAGGGGCGGTTGTGCTTGGCCGCGATCTCGCCGATAACGCGTTCCCAGCGCTCCTTCCCGAAGCTCTTGTAGGTCTGGAACGGGTTGACGTATTCGCGCATACGGAACGCGTGACCGTTTTTCATCGTGATCAGCGTGAAATATCGCTGCGTATAGCGGCCCCCGTCGACGGTATCGCCGCCGCCTGACGATTCGACGATTGTGGTGTCCCGATCCGCAGTGGGATACACCGCGACCGGCTTTGTGCTGAAGCGCGGAACGACGCTGAGCAGAAATTCCATAAAACGGCTCACGGCCTCGAACCCGATCATGGCCACCGGGATCTCGAACGTGGGCCCCTCCCAGATGGCGTCGTCGTGGAGGGCATCGCGCCAGATCGCGCGCTGTTCTTCGAGGGTAGTGACTTTTCCGCCGAAGGCATCACCAAGGTTTTTCCGGGCCATCGCGTTTCTCCCTTCCGCGCGTACTGCGTTCGTTAGAGATTATCCAGTACATCAGGCCGAAACTGGAAGTGCCGGGAATCTGATTGCGACGGTATCTGGATGTCTACCTTGGTCAGCATACACGCGAGGTGCTGTCCGAGTCCGGCTTCGATTCGGCCGCCGTCGATCGTCTGGGGGCAAGCGGGCATCATTTCCGAGTGCGGAGCCAAAGCGCATTGACAGCCGGCGCTTTGCCTTCGCCAGTGCTGACCTTCGACGACTATGTGGCGGAGATGCCGAAAGGCTCTGGCACTAATCGTCGATGCCTGCGATAGAGTCGTGTACCACTCGAATGTCTCGCGACTACACAATCTTTCTCTGGCTCTTGAAGCTGGGCAGTTTGCTCAATCTCTATTTCATAGCGCAGACGGCTTCGCTCGCATCGGGCGCACATGCGTACGTCGTCATCTCGGCACAGATTCTCTTCGTGGTATCCGCCTATCGTTGCCTGTTTCCCGTTCGCTATGAGCACAACGTCGTCTTCCACGACTCGATCTTCTCTTCAATCTTTCTGACTCGGCTCTTCGCCACGTTCTCTGAGATTGCTTACATCTTTCTGTTCTCTCACGTTCTTCGGGTGCTCAACGTCGATCGCGTCGAATGGGTCAATGTTCTTTCGTGGCTGATGGTCGTGCAGGTCGTTGTCAGCCAGGGCTTTGTTTGGACTGCAATCCTGACCGAGCAGTTCGAGTTCTATTTCTATGAGGAACTAGGTTGGGCCTTCATCTTCGCGGCGAATACGATTGCGAGCGCTTTTCTCTACCTCACCGCGAACACGCGCGGAGGTCGGGAAATCCTTATCGAGCTGAACCTGCTCTTTGGCATTTTGTACCTGCCATGGCAGACCATTCATCTGACTTCTTTGCGAGCGGAAGCGAAGAGGAATCGCAGCGAGGTCGGGACAAATTCGCGGGCCCTGGGCATTCTCTGGACAGACGGACTCAAGCGAGCCGTGCGTGTGAAAAACAGACGAGCAGATGCCAAATCATGGGGCGCACTTATCGGCCTCACGTGGATGACGGCTTACTGGGCGACACTGATTCCAATTTGGACGTACTACATCGTGCGAGTGCTCACTCCTCGTTGAATTTTTAGCAGTGCCCGCGTGAAAGTTTTCAAACCTTTCCTACGCGGCAGGAATCCGCGCGACGCCGCTGGCGCTACGGCGACCTCAATACCTCACTGATTAATGCCTGTTGCGAGGCCGCCCACGCTTCATGCTCTTCGGAAAAATCGAACGTCAGCACCAGCATCGTGCCGAAGCCGCCCGCGGAACCAAACATGTCATCGAGCTTTTGCCGCACGGTCCTCGGCGATCCCACCAGCCAATTGTGCTCGACGAGATACCCGGGCGTCACATCGGAATCCGCGACATTTTGGTTATGCTTGAAGAGCGAGAGCAGACCGAAATCGCGGAATAGCGGCAGCAGGTATTCGCGATATGCACGCGCGAGCATCCCGTTCAGCGCGAGGCGCTTCGCCTCGGCATCGGTCTCCGCAATATAGACCTCTTTCACGACTCGCCAGTTGTCGCGCTTCGCCGTGCGGTGTGTTTTTGCCGCTCCGCGCTCGACACTCGCCCAATGCGCGGCTAGATATGCGCTCGACATGTTGAGACTCATCGGCATGAAGCCGCGCTCGCCGGCGATTTCGAGCGTGTCGGATCTCGGCGTCAGTCCTGCGATGCCGATTGGCGGGTGCGGTTTCTGATACGGTTTGATGTGGAACTTGAGCGTGCCGAGCATCGGCTCGATGCGATTGACGTTCCAATACTCGCCGCGATACTCGAACGGCGTCTCCGACTCCCACAGCCTGAGAATGATATCGAGCGCTTC
>JASHQJ010000050.1 GCA_030037595.1 Candidatus Binataceae bacterium | reverse complement strand
ATAAGTTCCTCGAGGTAGCCCGCGATCGCCTTGTAGGCCTCCGGCGGTGGCGCGATTCCGAGCAGCACGCGCACCTCGGTCGGCGACATCCGCTGCAGGTAGCGCGCGATCGGCAGCATCCGCTCGATTCCCGCCTCCGCGACTATCGCGCGTATCTCATTGGCCTTCGCCGGTTCGATCATCGCGAGTTCGCGCTCGAGCGCGGCAGGATCGGGCGCGGGCGGCGTGCCCTCGACGAAGTAATCGAATTCCGAGACGTGCATCCACACGTCGCCGTAGGTGCGCGTGAGATTGCGATCCACCTCGGCCACCGCAACTCGCGCACGCCGCACGTACATGCGCTTGTTCCACTGATGCGGTCCGAAGCTGACGAAGCCTTTCGAGTTGGGCGAAGTGACGTTGACGAACGTGATGTCGATGGGCTTTGCCTCATCCGGGCGCTCGTCGTGCGCCTTGAAGCCCATCGAGAACGTATTCGGCAGGTAGGAGCCGCGGCGCGCGTCATGTGCGGGACGCCCGATGTTTCCGATGAAGAGCTCGAACTCGAGCCGCACGTTCGCGCTCATGTCCTTTTCGAACCATCCGGGATCGGCGAGCGGTGACGACACGCGCACGTCGATGCCGCCGCCCTTAAATTCCGCTGCGCGTGCCGCGACGAGCGGTTGCATGATCGTGCCGCCTGCCAGCGGGAAGTGCACGCGCATCCCGGGCTTCACAAGCCGCGCCGCTTCCTCGATCGGGATTTGCCGAGCCTTGTAGTACTCCTGCCAATCCATGCCGTCTGATTCCTTTTGGTAGATAAAGTGCCGACGAAAATTCAACAATGGCGTAGCGGCACGAGGCGCGCAAACTTGTTCGCGCCGAGCCGAGCGGATAGTTTTCGAGCCTGGAGAGCGCGTATGTCGACGCGATTTTGTGCGACATCGGCTCGACCGACTCGGCAACCTGATTCTCGGAGGCACCGGCTATGAAATTCGGTATCGGCTTTGCCACTTCCGGAGCATTCAGCGATCCCGCCCTGCTCGGGCATCTCGCGGTCACCGCCGAGCGATGCGGCTTCGACTCGCTGTGGAGCGTCGAGCACGTCGCGATTCCCGTCCCGCACACGCCCTACGCGGGAAGCAAGGACGGCAAGATGCCGGGCGGCGACGACGTCGCGATTCCCGACCCGCTCATCCCGCTCGCCTACGTCGCCGCGATCACCAAGACCATCAAGCTGGCGACGGGAATCCTGATCCTTCCGCAGCGCCATCCGATTTACACCGCCAAGGAAGTCGCGACCGTCGATCTGCTCTCGGGCGGGCGCGTGATCCTCGGCATCGGCAGCGGATGGATGAAGGAGGAATTTGACGCGCTGGGAATCGATTTCCATCGGCGCGGCGCGATGACCGACGAGGCAATCCAGGCGCTGCGCGCGCTCTGGCGCGACGGCACTTCGTCGTTTGCCGGCAAGCATTTCAAATTTGGTCCGCTCTACTCGTGCCCCAAGCCAGTCCGCAAGGATGTGCCGATTCATGTCGGCGGGCATTCCACAGCCGCGGCGAGGCGCGCCGGACGCTACGGCGACGGCTTCTTCCCGACCGTGACGAATCCGGAGAAACTGAAGGAACTCTTCGGCATCGTCCGCACGGAGGCGAAGAAGGCCGGGCACGATCCCGACAAGATCGAATTCTCCTGCATGGCGCGATCGGTTGACGCCGGCAACCTTAAGGCTCTCGCCGACCTGGGCGTGTCGCGCGTCGTCGTGAATCCGCCGGCAGCCAAGCCCGACGCGCTGACCCGCGGCCTCGAGAAGTTTCAGCAGGAAGTGATCGCCAAGGTTTGAGCATCGGATGGCCGCGACGCGAATCGGCACCTCGGGCTTCGCCTACAAGGAATGGCTAGGCAGCTTTTATCCGGCGAAGCTGCCGGCAGCGAAGATGCTCGCGAGTTACGCCGAGCGGCTTTCGACGGTCGAGATCAACTACACCTTTCAGCGCACCGCCACCCGCGAATTGCTCGAGCGATGGGCCGCGAGCACGCCGCCCGACTTCCGCTTCGCGCTCAAGGCGCCGCAGGAGATCACGCATCGGCGGCGGCTCAAGGACGCAGGCGATGCGCTCAAGAAATTCTCGGAGGTGGCGCTGACGCTCGGCGATCGGCTCGGCGCGGTGCTCTTTCAGCTACCGCCGTTCCTGAAATCCGATCTGCCGCTGCTGAAAGACTTTCTCGCGATCGCTCCAAAAACGATCAACAGCGCGTTCGAGTTTCGCCATGGATCGTGGCTGAACGAGGCGACCTTTACAGCACTGGCCGATCGGAGCGCCGCGCTTTGTGTCGCGGAGACCGAGGAGCTCGTAACACCCACGGAGCGCACCGCATCGCACGTCTACATCCGGCTTCGCCTCGATTCCTACGATGACGCCGCAATCAAGCAATGGACGCGAAAGATTCACAAGCTCGAAGATGGCGCCGAAGAAGTGCTCGGATACTTCCGCCATGGCGTCGATGCGCCCGCCCTTGCGGCCAGTTTGATCGACCAGCTCGGAACTGTGCCGGCAAAGCGGAAGGCCGCCGCAAAGTCGCGATGACGCTCGCGCCCGGAACCTGCCGCTACGAAATTCGCCGCGGCGGCGAGATCGTTGCCTTCGAGGAAGAAACGCTCTCAGAGAATCGAATCGTCGGCGTGCGCCGCCCGCCGGAGCGCCCCGATCGCTACCAGGTCGAGGCCGACATCAACCCCGACGGGACCGTGGGCCGCGTTGCCGTGCGCTACAGCCGCGGGCCCTTCGTTCGCAACGCGAACTACGAAGCTGCCGACGATTTCCTGCGCGGCAACGTGAGCGCGCTCGCCGGCCGCACTGTGATCACGACGAAGCTCGGGCGCTATCGCGAGGTCGATGCCGACCTGGTGATCTTCCGCGCGCTCACGATCGCGCATATCCGCGCGCGCGGGCAGACCCGATGGACCGGGCGCGTCGCGTCTATAGATTCGAACACTCTCGTCGCCACGACCAACAAGCAGTCGTGCCGCCGCGCCGGCGACGATCCGCACAAATGGGTCTACGAGCCGAGGATGGGTGACGTGGAGGAGATCGAAATCAATGACGAAGGGATCGTCGTCGAGCGCCGCGATAATCGTGGCACCGTCGCGCGCCTGGTTGGCGACTGAGCAGGCGTCAGGCCGCCTTGCGCGGCATCTTGCAGTCGCCGTCGAATTGGGCGCCTTCGTTGAGCACCAAGCTGGGAGTGCTGATCGTGCACTGTACGCGTGCGGTGGCCATCAGCTCGACGCGCTCGCGGGCATTGATTTCGCCGCTGAACGAGCCCGCGATCGTGACGCGGCTCGCGGCGACCTTGGCGCTGACGACGGCGCCGCTCGCAATCATCACCTCGTCGCCCGCGATTTCACCGTCGGCCTCGCCCTCGATTTTGACCGCGCCGCGGAAGGTCAGCTTGCCTGATGCCTTGGTGCCTTTGCCGATGCGTGATTCGAAATGATCGTCGCTTACAGACGCCATAATTCAAATTGCCTTTCGGCGTTTGGCGTCACAGTATTGCGGAGAAGATGCAAGCGCAAATGGACTTGCCGTTAACGTTGCGTAAACATCCTCTTTGCAGATCAAACGTGTCGCTGCTTATCAATGCGTAAAGAAATATTCCCCGGAGTCGGTAGCAATGAACCGTGACTACGGCCCCGAGCGCCTTGCCGGGCAGGGCCTCGATTCGAATCAGCATGAATCCGGCGATCGCGCGATCCTCGTGCTGCTCGAAACCACGCGCGCGCGCGACGAGGTCGATTTGGTCGCGACGTGGCGCGGCGACGCGTACGAAGTCTGGTCGCGCCGCGGAATGATTCGGTTCAAGCGCAGGATTGATGACGACGGCGGACTCCATTTCGAGATCATCGAACAAATCGGCGAGAACCCGATCGCCCGCCAGGATCCGTTCGCAGTCTCGACGATCGAAGAGGAACTCGACGCCGCGCGCCGAAGCGGCCATCCGACGGAAGACCCCAACACCGCCTTTCTCGAGCCGCAAGCGATCACCCATCCGTACGCGCTCGAGCGAATTGCGCAGGTGTTCGACAGTCCGCGCGGTCCCGATTTGATCGTGAGCCCGAAGGCGTTCACCTACGGCATCCAGCGCGGCCAGCATGGCGCGCTCGACGTCGTCCAGTCGCGCGCGCCGCTCGTCTTCAGCGGTCGGGGAGTGCGCGCGGGGAGTTTCAAGCTCGCGGCGCGCCACGTCGATGTGGCGCCCACGATCGCAGCGCTGCTCGGCTTTCCGAAAACTGCGGGCCGCGACGCCGCGGGCCGCCCCGTCGAGGTCTACCTGAAGCGCCAGGATGGCCGCGCTCTCGATGAAATCGCTGATTCATCCAGCGCGCGCGCCGAGCGAGTTTACATGATCCTGCTCGACGGCCTCTCGCATTCGGAACTCGTCTTTCAACTCAAGAACAACGCCGCCGCGATTCCGAATCTCGCTGCGCTCGTTGCGCGCGGTGCGATGCTCTCGCACGGGTCGATCGTCAACTTTCCGAGCATCACGTGGCCAAGCCATTCGACGATCCTGACCGGCGCGTGGTGCGGGCATCACGATGTTGTGAATCCAACCTTCCACCTGCGCGAGCATCGCGAGACCGTTCCTATCCAGGGCAATATTTTCGAGACCGAGCGCTTCCTGAATCCCGAGGTCGAAACGCTCTACGAAATGTTCAAGCGAGTGAAGGGCGCGAGCGCGATCACGGCGTCGATTCACGAGCCGCAGGGGCGCGGCGCCGATCATGCCGTCTTCGAGCGGCGGATCGTGGGCGACAAGGCTCGACTCAAGGCGCTAACCCAGGAGATGAGCGGCGACATCAGCCCGCGTTGGATGGCCGACGACAATCCCAACATGCGGCGCGAGGAGGTCGTCGATATCCGCGGGATGGCGCAGGCCCACGTGCTGTTCGAGCATTGCGATGATAATCCTCCCGTCTTCGTCGCGCACGAGTTCGTCCTCACCGACGGCGCCGGACACGACTACGGGCCGCATCACGAGGGGCTGCGCGAGGCGCTTTACCGCACCGATCGGCGCATTGGAGAGCTGTTCCAGATGCTCCGCGCGCGCGGACTCTTCGACAGCACGCTCTTCGTCGTCACCTCCGATCACGGGATGGCGGCGCAGCAAATCGAACTGAAAGCGAATCCCGCGGCTCAGCCCGCGGCGATCGGAATGAAGGGCGTGTTTGCCGAGCCGATGATCTATCTGCGCGATCTGGCGCTCGAAATCGAACGCACGCGCGACCTTCGAAGCATCCGCGTGGCCGTCATGGACAACGATCACCTTCCCGACGGCGAGCATCCGCCGCTGAAGGGCGCGCGCGTCGTGCTTGAGCGCGCGGATGGCCGCATCCTCGCCGAGGCGATAACGCCAGAGGACGGCCGCGTCGCCTTCGCTACGCCGGCCGACCTCAGCGATCGCGAGCTGCGAATCGTCGTCGAGCATCCCGATTTCAACCCGCGCCGCGTGCGTGGCGACGGCGCATCGACGCACGAAGATATCCGCCGCATTCTCTACGGCCAGAGCGGTGCGGCTCGCGCATGAGCTGCCGTTTTCATCGCTCCGATTCGTGGTAAGCTCGCGCCCATGCTCGATCTGAAAGGCAAGGTTGCGATCGTAACCGGCGGCACGCGCGGACTTGGCCGCGCGATTTCGATTGAACTTGCAAAGCTGGGCGCGACCGTCGCGATGAACTATCGGCGCGACGAAGCGAGCGCCGAAAGCACGCTCCGCGACGTGCGTACTCTCTCGCCTAACTCGATCCTCGTCAAGGCCGACCTCGAAGATGACGGGCAAGTGCGTGAGATGGTTGCCGAGGCCGTCCGCCAGATGGGCCGGCTAGACATTCTGATCGCCAACGCCGCTGCGACCGCCTTCAAGCCCCTGCTCGAGATGAAGCCGCACAATCTCGCCCGCACCTTTGCGCTGAGCGTCAACGGCTTCGTCGCCGCCGTGCAGGAAGCGAGCAAGACGATGGGCGAGGGCGGCAGAATCCTGATGATCTCGGGAATTGATTCGATTCGGAATCTGCCGCTGCACGGCGCGCTCGCGGCGGCCAAGGCCGCTCTGGAAGCCATGGTGCGTGACTTCGCCTTCGAGCTGGGGCCGCGCGGGATAACGGTCAACGGACTGAACGTCGGCTATATCGATACCGACTCGGCGCGTTACTACGCGGAAAAGCTCGGCGACAGCTACGAGGAATTCAGCCGCCGCTCGCGCGAGCGATGCGCGCTGAAGCGCCTGCCGCGCCTGGAGGAGATCGCGAGCGTTGCGGCGCTGCTTTGCCTGCCCGCTACCAGTTACCTGACGGCGCAGACGATCATGGTGGACGGAGGCTTGAGTCTCGCGTTTCCCGCGACCCCGTAGTGGTCACGCTGCCGGCGTCATCTTGATGCGGATATTGCCCCACTTGCCGATTGCGCCCTGACCGTGGCACGAGACGCTGCCCGTGCCGGGCGCGATGTCCTTTTCGCTCATCAGTCCGAGCGCGAGGATGCAGGCACCGAGCTTGAACGGCACGTTTGAATAGCGGCGAACTTCGCTTCCGTCGGCGAGGAACGTCACGCGGTCAGCGCACGAGTCATAGACGATCTCGAAGTGGTGCAGCTGGCCGGGTGTGGTCGTGCCGCGTGTCTCCTCGAAGAGGCAGAAGTTGCGCGGGCCGTGGGCCGGATCGACGATCGGCACTCCGGGGAAGGGCAGCTTGCCGTAAACCGTCGCGAGAACGTCGTTGCCGACGAAGAAATCGAGCGCCGCGCCGGTCGAAAAATCCAGCACGTTGAACGACACGAAGCCGTCGTAGAGATCGCCTGGTGTGTTCTTCACGACCGTCGCGGCGAGATCGACCGCGAACGAAATCGTCCCGCCCGGCGGGCACGCGAATGTGCGCGTCGAGAAATACATGTGCTTGGCGTTGTCGAGGAACTGGACGGTGCTGTGCGCGCGCGTGTAGGGCACTGCAGCGACGCGCAGAAAACCGTCCTGCACGATCACGACCGCGTCGGGCTCCTGGTAGCGCCAAAAGCCGCCGTCAGGCTCGGGGAAGCCGCCGATCGTCCAGTCGCCCTCGCCGGTGATAGCCGAGGCGAAATTGCTGTAGTCGATTATTTCTTCGGAGGAAGAAGTCCGCTGCTCGCTCATGAAATATCCCGAATCCTAAAGAGATGCTACGGATTAAAGCGGCGCGAGGGCCGCATCAGCGACGAAACCATGCCCGCGTGCCGCGCGCAAGTGTTGCGTATCGCACCAGAGATCGGCGCTGCTCACGAATTGATCGCGAGGGCGCCACAATAGCCGCGGGCGAAGTTTTTCAGAAAGAGGAATCTTTTAAATGAGTACCGAAGAGAGCGCCGGCCAGCGCAATTTTCTCGCGCAGCATGAAATGATCGATGTCACGATCGGCGACGAAATCCGCCGCGTGCGCGCGATGAGCAAGTGGAGCGGCGGCAATCGCCACGGCGAGTCGCTGGTTAAGGGCGACGGAATCAACGTAGTGCTGGTGATGCTCAAGAAGGGCGCGCGGCTCGACGAGCACAGCAACAAGTCGCCGTTCTCGGTGCAGGTCGTCGAGGGCAGTATCGCCTTTGTCGCGGGCGGCGAAAGGCGCGAGCTCGGTCCCGGCCGGATTCTGGCGGTGCGGCGCGAATTGCCGCACGCGGTCGAGGCGATCGAGGATAGCGCCTTTATTCTGACGCTCGGCGGCGAATCACAATGACCTTTGCGCCTGCTGCCTCGCCTCGCCGCTTCGGTTATACCATCTGAATGGCACTCTACGACCGGATCGGAGTCGGCTACGACGGCACGCGCCGCGCCGATCCCTACCTGCTCTCGCGTATCCTGCATCACCTCGCGCCCCGGCGTGACGGGCGTTACCTCGATGTCGGTTCGGGCACCGGCAATTACACGATTGCGATGCGGCAGGGGGGAGTTCCGATTTGCGGGGTCGAGGTCTCGTCCACGATGCTCGAGCGCGCCCGCGCAAAGTCGCGCGAGGTGACGTGGTTCAACGGCAACATACTCGCGCTGCCATTTCGCGATGGTGCCTTCGCGGGAGCGACGATGACCTTCGTGCATCATCATCTTGGCGACAACGCGGTTGCGGGATTCCGCGAGATTGTCCGCGCGCTGGCTCCTGGAGCGCGATTCGTGTTGCTGAATAACACGGCTGAGCAGTGTCGGCATTACTGGCTGAACGAATATTTTCCGAACACTTGCGCCGAAGCGAACGCGCCCTACGAAAAGGTCAACACGGTCGCGGCGCTCACAGCCGCGGGGTTCAGGTTGGTTGCCGAAGAAAGGTACGACGTCGCCGAGGACTTGCAGGACTGGTTCATGTACTGCGGCAAGAACCATCCGGAACGTTATTTCGATCCGCGCGTGCGCTCTGGAATCTCGACTTTCGCCAACGCGTCGGACCAGGGTGAAATCGAGCGCGGGCTCGAGCGGCTCGCCGACGATATCAAGAGCGGGCGAATCACCGAAGTGATGCGCAAGTACGCGTGGGACGGCGGCGACTACATGTTCACCATCGCGGCGAAGCCGTGACTACACGCGCGCGCGCAATCCGCCATCGACCGCGATCGATTCTCCCGTGACGAAGCTCGACGCCGGCGATACCAGGTAGAGCAGAGCGCCGCCGAGCTCCTCGGGCTTAATCAACTTGTTGTCGGGCAGGTACTTGACGAGGGTCTTGCCGAACTCGTCGTCCTTCGCCGCCACACTCGATTCGTCGTCGAGCCATCCCGCCTCGAGCGCGTTGACGCGGATCCCGCGCCGCGCCCATTCGAGCGCGAGCGCGCGCGTCAGATTCAAGACGCCCGCTTTCGCCGCGCAATAAAGAGCAGCGTTCGGGACGCCGCGCTCGGCGAGGACCGACGTGATGTTCACGATCGAGCCACCGCCCTGCTTGAGCATCACCCGCCCGCCCTCCTGGCACGCCATCCAGACGGTTTTCAGATTGTTCTCGACAATGCGCTCGAAGCTGGTGTCGTCCGCTTCCTCAGCCGGTCCGAAGGCCGGCACGTCGAGCGCGTTGACGAGGATATGCAGTCCGCCCAATTCCTTGAAGGCGAGATCGGCGGTGGCGCTCAGGTCGGCGCGAATCGCCGCGTTCTGCGCGCGGATCGTGGTCTTGTTTCGGTTGGCCGCCTGCACCGCCTTGGCCACTTCCTTGAGCGTTTTGTCCGTTCCTGGCTCCTGCGATGCGACGAGCACTTTTGCGCCTGCTTCAGCCAGCGCGACCGCGGACGCACGGCCGACAGCGCTCTCCGCGCCGATTACGAGCGCACATTTTCCTTCGAGTGAGAATCCATCGAGTACGTTGGCTGCCATAGCGATGACCGCGACTCAGTGACTTGAAGGCGGGACCACGCCCGTTGGTGAGATGCCGCCGGCGAGCCCGCCGCCGTCGATGGCGATGAATTCGCCGGTGATGTGGTTCGAAGCGTCGGAAGCGAGGAAAATCGCGAGCGGGCCGAGTTCCGCATCCTCGCCGAGGCGGCCGACCGGGATGAATTTGCCGCCCTTGAAAAACTTCATCATCTGTTCGTTCTCGCCGCCGTGCGGAAAAATTCCGGGAACGATACAGTTGGCTTGGATGTTGTGCTGCGCGTACGTCAGTGCGAGCGTCCGCGTGAGCTGGATCACGCCGCCCTTGGCGCAGACGTACATGTAGTTGTGCTTGCCGCCGCGAAGGCCGTAGCCGGATGACAAATTGATTATTTTGCCGCGCTGTCGCTTGACCATCTGTGGAAGCACTGCGCGGCAAGCGAAGAACTGACTTGAGAGATTGGTGTCGATACCGCGGCGCCATTCGGCGTCGGTGATCTGCTCGATCGGCTTTGCAACGGATTCATCGCCGCCGCCAGCGTTGTTGACCAGGATGTCGATCCGGCCGAATTCCCTGATCGCAGCAGCCGCCATTTGGTTGACCTGCTCGGAGTTGGTCACGTCGGTCGGAACGATCAGGCAGTTGCGACCGGTCTGTTTGACTTCGGCTGCAGTCTGCTCGAGCTGCGCCCGGGTGCGCGAGGCGGCGACGATATCGGCGCCGGCCTCGGCGAACGTGACCGCCATGGCGCGCCCGAGTCCGCGTCCTGCGCCGGTGATCAACGCGATTTTGCCGTCGAGCTTGAGAGAATCAAGGATCATCGTGCACCTCGGAAAAGGGAGCGTGTGGGGACGCTCCCTTTAATGGTAACTAACACAGCCGCGCGGCTGCGAAAATCGGACTCGGCGCGCGGCGCTTGGGTCAAAACTGCTTTTGACCGCGCGGCGCGGCCGCCTGTATGGTGGCGGCAGGAGAGTCTGCCATGGCGTTCAAGATCGCGATGTTCTCCGATTTCATCTGCCCATTTTGCTACATCGGCTTCGAAGTCGTGCGGCAACTCAAGCCCGAGTTCGATTTCGAGCTGCAATGGCGCGGCTTCCAGATCCATCCCGACTGGCCGGCCGAAGGAATCGCGCCCGAGCGTGCGATGCCCGGTGCCGAGGCTGAAGCGCGCAAAGGCGCCTGGCAGCGCATCAGCGAGATGGCGACATCGGTCGGCCTGCCGATGAAACCGCCGTCGGTGTTCACCAATTCCCGCGGCGCGCTGCTGATCGCGGAGCATGCGAGCGAGGCGGGATGCGCCGACGCGTTCGAGGAGCGCGTCTATCGCGCGTACTTCCAGGAGGGCGCGAACATTGGCGAGCGCGAAGTGATCGTCGCGCTCGCGGGCGAGGTAGGAATCGATCGCGAAGCGGCAATCTCCGCGCTCAAGTCGGCGAAGTACCAAATGCGGCTCAAGAACAATGCGCTGTCGGCGAATCAGCGCGGCGTTGACGGCGTGCCGACGTTCTTCATCGGCGAGTACGCGCTGCGCGGTGCGCAGTCATTGGACACGATGCGCAAGGTCTTGAAGCGGGCGAGCGAAGTCTTCGGCAACGGACAGAGCTAGAACAGGAAGCGCGCGGGGAGCGGCAGATGGCAAAATCACTCGAGCAGCGAATCCAGGAACTCGAAGATCGTGACGCGATCAAGG
>JASHQJ010000537.1 GCA_030037595.1 Candidatus Binataceae bacterium | reverse complement strand
ATGGATGGGCCGACGCGGCGGAGCAGGCGGGAATCCGCTACTTCCCAAAGTTGCTGGTGGGCGTGCCGTTCACGCCGCACACGGGACGGCGAATCCTGACGGCGCCGCGAGCGAATCGGGCGATGCTCGTGGGCTTGGTCGGTCACGCGCTCACGACGTTGTGCTCGGAGAACAAGCTCTCGAGCGTGCACGTCAATTTCTGCGAACCTGACGAGGCGGCCGCGCTCGCGTCGATCGGATTCCTCGAACGCCTCGGCTACCAATATCACTGGCACAACGCCGGCTTTCACACGTTCGACGACTATCTGAATCGCCTCAAGCACAAACGCCGCACAGCGGTACGGCACGAGCGCGGCGCGCTCGTCGAGCAGGGCGTCGAGATCCGGGTCGATGCGGGCGACGAAATCGCCGATCCGATGTTCAAGCGGATGTTCCAGATCTACCTTTCGACCATCGAGAAGCTCTACTGGGGCCGGCAATACCTGAATGAGGAGTTCTTCGAAATCCTGCGCAAGAACTTCAAGCGCAACATGGCGTTTATCGGCGCGTATGCGGGGCGCGAACTGATCGCCGGCGCGATCAACCTGCAGAAGGCGGGCGTGCTCTACGGCCGCTACTGGGGGTGCTTCCGCGAGGTGCGCTTCCTGCACTTCAACGTCTGCTACTACGCGGGAATCGAGCACGCGATCACGAACGGAATCCAGCGCTACGAGCCCGGCGCGGGAGGCGAATACAAGTGGCTTCGCGGTTTCGACCCGGCGCTCACGCGGAGCGTCCACTTCATCACGCATCCGGGGCTGCGCAAGGCGATCGGCGATTTCCTGAAGCGTGAGCGGCGCGAGATCGAGCGCTGGATCCAGGCCGGCAACGAGCGCAGCCAGCTCAAGCCGCCACCTCCCAGCGACGAAGAAGCGCAGTAGAGACGCGGGCAACCGCGAGCATCACGCTTCGCGTTTGGATTCGATCGCGACTACGTTGCCCGCGATTGCGAACTCGCGCGGCCGCACGTCGATCGGCGCGGTTTCTTCGACTTCTTTCTTGGCGCCGATGCCGAGTTCCCGGAACCTTCGCGCCGACGGCATCACGCGCGTTTCGAGCGATGCGACCGTGCCGTTGAATGCCTCGACCGAATTGCGAAGCGCATTTCCGAGTCGCGTGAAGTGCGTCGCCATCGTCGCGAGGCGCTCGTGCAGCTCCTGACCGATTTCCGAAATCCGTTCCGCATTTTCAGCGAGCTGCTCCTGGCGCCATCCGTAGGCGATCGCCTTGAGCAAGGCGATCAGCGTGGTCGGTGAGGCGAGCACGACCTTTCGCTTCGCGGCGTCCTCGATGAGCGTCGGATCCTGCTGCAGCGCGGCGCTGAAGAACATCTCGCCGGGCAGGAACATCACGACCATCTCTGGCGTTGTTCCGAGCGCGTTCCAGTAGGCCTTCGACGCCAACTGCTCGACGTGCTGGCGAATCTGGCCCGCGTGCTCGCGAAGCTTCGCCGCGCGCGCCGGTCCGTCGGGCAGGTCGAGCGAGTCCAGATACGCTTGAAGCGGAGCCTTCGAATCTACGACGACGTTCTTGCCGCCGGGAAGGCGCACGATCATGTCGGGTCGATAGCGCGCGTCGTCCGCGACGATCGTCTCCTGGTCGAGGAAATCGCAATGCTCCATCATGCCGGCCGTCTCGACGACGTTGCGTAACTGATGCTCGCCCCATCGGCCGCGCACAGCGGGCCGTCTCAGGGCGTCAACCAGGCGGCCAGTCTGCGATCCGAGATTTTCAAGTTGAACTTTAAGTTCACCCTGTGCGCCGTGGCGCTCAGCTTCAATTTTTCGAAGCTCGGCATCCAGTCGTTCCAGCGAATCGCGCGCCGGGCGCACGAGGTCATCGATCGCCTTCTGCCGCGCGTCGAATGCCTGCCGAGCAACTTCACGATCTGCTTTAAGTTTTTCGTCGGCCCGTCTCAGGAAATCCTCGGTGTTGGCGCGGAGCGCGTCTGCCGCCAGCGATTTGAAGGCATCGGCGAGCTTGAACTCGGCCTCTTCCAGCAGCAGGCGCTGCGCGTCAAGGCGCTGCTCAGTCTGGCGCGCGCGCTCCTCCGCTTCGGCGCGAGCTACCTCGGCGCGGCGCACTTCAAGTTGAAGATTGGAAACTTCGCCCTTGCGTGATTCGATGTCAGCCCGAAGCACCATGGCGTTGGCTTCCGCCGCCGCTGCGCGCGATGAGGCAAGGAGCCACCCGATTGCAACGCCCACCGCTCCGCATACGAGCGCGATCACCGCTGCCATCATGTTCCACCTCCACCGTCCGACCGCAAACGAGATTGTATGCTTCGAAGGGGCAACGGTCTAACAGCTGACGGGCACCAAAACGATGACTTGCGATGCGAGCCAACCACGGTCCTGCTATCGTGGATCGGCTTGGGGACCGAATTTTGAAGAATCTACTTAAGAAAGGCTCGATTCTTATCCTGCTCGGCACCGGCGGCGTCGGCAAAACTACCGTGGCAGCCGCGCTCGGCGTGGCCGCCGCAGCCGAGGGCCTCGACACCGCCGTCATCACCGTGGATCCAGCGCGGCGGCTTCGCGACGCGCTCGGGCTTGCGCATCTTGGCGGCAAACCGACGCCGATCAGCGCAAAGCAGCTGCGCGCCGCGGGTATCAGCGGAGGGCATCGCCTCGCCGCGATGATGCTGGATGTAAAAGGTGCTTGGGATGCCGTGCTCGAGCGCTTCGTGACTGATCGTGCGAGCCTAAAGCGCATCCTCGACAATCCGTTCTACCAGAGCCTCAGCGCGGAGTTCGCCGGTTCGGAGGCTTTTGCGGCGCTGCAGCAGCTTTACGACCTGCATCAGGAAAAGAAGTTCGTCTTCGAAATCGTTGATACTCCTCCAGCGGCGCATGCGTTCGAGTTTCTCGAGGCGCCTGCGCGGATGATCCGGTTGCTCGATTCGCGTACAGCGCGATGGCTGTTCTCGCCGTCGCTCGCCGCCGGTCGAATCGCGGCCAAGTTCGCAAGTGAGGCCGCGCGCTTCGTCGTGCGCGAGCTCGAGCGCTTCGCCGGCGGCAACGTGCTGACGACGATCGCGGATTTCTTCGCGGCCGCGGCCGAGAGCGTGGACGCGATCGTCGATCGGATGCACAAGACCGAGACGCTGATGCGCTCGCCGGCGGTGAAATTCGTGATGGTCACGACGGCCGAACCTGATCGATTGCGACAAGCCGAGGATCTCGTCGAAGAGATGGAACGCGACGGGCTGAAGCTCGCGGCAATCGTCATCAACCGCTTCCTCGACGAACGAACCTGGATCGACGCGGCTGAGGCAACTGGCGACCCGCTTGCGCACCTGTGCGAGATAGGTAGCGTGCGCTCCGCGGCACGGTCCAACACTGACGGTGCGGGAGCCGTGGCCCTCGCCCAATGTCTCGAGGAGTATCGCGAGCAAACACTTGGCGAGATCGCGCGCGTGGCGGCTTTCAAGACAGCCCTGCCGGCGGGGACTGCGCTCGCGATCGCCCCCGAACTCGAGATTGGTGTCGGCGACATGGCCGCGCTCGGGCGTATCGCGCACTACCTGATAGCGGGCGCCTCAGTGCTGCGTCCGCTCGAAGCTGCATCGGCGCGTCTTGGCGGGCGAGGTCACCCGGGAGGCGTGGCGCATCGCGCGTTCACCGCAAGTTGAGCGCGCTAATCGAAAAGAAACCGGAGTGAGCCTGTAAGCCGGGTTCTGTACCCGTGAGGGCGGCGATCATTCCTCTAGGCCGGCGCTTGCGCGCCGGCTCCAGCGACCAAACCCGAGGGTTATGAGCGGGCCGCTCACCCTCCTATTTGGTCTTGCACCGGGTGGGGTTTGGCATGCGCGCACGATCACTCGCGCGCCGGTGGGCTCTTACTCCACCATTTCACCCTTGCCCAAATGGGCGGTCTTTTTTCTGTGCCACTTTCCGCGGATCGCTCCGCGCCGCCGTTAACGGCCACCCTGCCCTGTGGAGCCCGGACTTTCCTCTTCCCGAGGGAAGCGATCGCCCGGCTCACTCCGGCTTATTGATTCTACCTGATCGGTGCACAAGCCGCATGGCGTCGGAAGCCTGCAGATTGGCGCCGATCACTTCGTTACAATCCCATCCTTTATGAATGCACCGCGGGGAGTTCTCACCGTTTATCTGATCCGGCATGCGGAGCCTGTGCCTCCCGGTACGCCCGGCGTCGAAGAAAACGAGCGTCCTCTCTCCTGGCGCGGCCTTGCTGACGCGACTCGTCTCGCCGACGATTTCGAGAAAATAGCACTGGACGCGCTCTACTCGAGTCCTTATCCGCGCGCACGACAGACGATCGAGACGATATGGAGCGCCGTGGCATCGCGATCGAAACGATCCATGATCTGCGTGAGCGGATGCTTTCGCCGACGCCGTTCGCCGACTGGCGAGCGCATCTGATGCGATCGTGGTCTGACTTCGACTACGCGCCGGAGGGTGGCGAGACGAGCCGAGTAGCGCAGCGCCGGGTGCTCGCTGTGTTGGAAAGGGTGGCGGCGCGGCACGCCGACGGCGGTGTGATCGCGCTCGCAAGCCACGGCAATCTTATCGCGCTCGCGCTCAACGCGTTCGACGCTCGTGTCGATTTCAATTTCTGGGAAGCGATAAAAATGCCCGCCGTGTTCCGCCTTGTTCGCGAACCCGCTGGATGGCGAATCGTTAAGGACCTGAACTTCGCTTGACGACGACGTCCACCATCGCCAGCGCGTTCCGTGATTGGAACGGGCACAACTTCTGTTGCTTCGGGTACCGCGCGTTACGGCTCGAAGTACAGGATGCGCTGGCAGTTGGGGCAAAAGTGGATCTGCAGATGCTTCTGGATCTCGTTGAAGAGCTGCGGCGGCAGCCGCATCCGGCATCCCTGGCAAGTGCCTCCAGTGGAGTTGGCAACGGCCAGCCCGGCGCGGCGGCTGAAGATTATGTCGTAACGCTGCAGCAGGTTGCCTGGAATTTCCGCCGAGATCTTCTCGCGCTCCAACCGTTTTTTCGCGATCGACCCGCGCAATTCCTCGACCTGGCCAGCGATTTCCTTCTCCGCCGCGGCCAATTCCGTCTTGCTCGCCACGACCGCCTTGGCGAGTTCTTCGATCCGCTGGGTGCGCGCTTCCTGGCCTTCCATCAGGGCCAGCGCTTCGGCTTCGAGGCGCTGATTGTTGTCCTTCAGCGAATCCACCTCGTGCGCGAGCGCCTGAAGCTCCTTGTCGTTGCGCACCAGGTTGAGCCGCATCCGCTTGTTGCGGATTCGCGCCTCGCCCTCGGCGAGTTCTTTTTCAGTTTTCTTCCGATTCAGCGCAATCTGCTTGTCGTCTTCGGTAAGTCGGGTGAGTTCGGCCTGATTCTGCTCGGTTTGTCCGCGAAGTTGCTCAACCCGTCCCGCGATCGATGACAGCGATTGCTCGAGTTCCTGCAACTGCCGGTCGATGACCTGCAGGCTCATCAGCCGGGTTATCTCTTCACGCAATTCAGCCTCCACTGGTTGGGCGGTATCTCACGCGAGGCGCGTCGGTTCGGCCGGAATTGAACGCGTGAGGCCGCAGAGTTGTGAACGTTTGGATGGGCCCACCAGGATTTGAACCTGGGACCAGCCGGTTATGAGCCGGCAGCTCTGAACCAGGCTGAGCTATGGGCCCCGAAGAATACATCGAGCAATGAAAGATGCTACCAATATAAGTGTTGCAAATTAAGAGCGGCAAGCAAAATTAGCCGCTCGGATTCACACCCCTTCCAAGCCTCAGGTTCGCGACGCACGCCGCATCGCGATCACTGCCTGGGCTTCGGCCGTCGCGTTGTCGTCGCGCTTCGCAACGCTTTCCGCTGACGCCCGCCGCACTCCTTCATGCACCTCGCGCGCCTGCTTGCGGCGTCTCAGCGCCGCAACGTAATCCGCGACGAACTTCTGCAGCGTCTTCTCGTCGTCGGTGAATGTTTCGACCGCCAGCGCGCTGATGCGGCTCTGTAGTTCGGCTGATGCACGCTCGGACAAAAATTCATCGATCGAGACTGCTGTATCACCTGCCTGACAAAGTTCCGCAAGCAATTCCGCGAGCGACGCATCCTCGAAGAGCGGCGCTGGCTCTGCCGCGGAGATTTGCGCGCGCATCGCAGGATAAAGCATCGCGATTGCAACTAGCCCCGCCTCGGCGATCTCACCCGCATCGATCACCGGCGCCGACATGCGGCCACGCCGCATCGCGTCGCCGCGCGGCGCTCGTTGAATCGGCCGCCCCGCCTGCTCGCGGAGCACGGTCTCGTTTACGCCGAGCGCATCGGCGGCCTTGCGCGCGAGCATATCGAACTGAAAGGGATCGCCGACTTGCTTCAGGATCGCCGTGACGCGCTGCGCCGCCTGCGCCCTCGCCTCGACCGAGCCGCGCGCGCCGGCAGCCTGCTCCATGAGGAAATAGTCGATCAACAGCTCGGCGCCACCGATAAGCTCCTCGAATGCCTTCGCGCCACGTTCGTGGATGAACGTGTCCGGATCGAATCCCGGTGGAATGAAAATACCGCGGCCGAGCAATCCCGCCTGAAGGAAAATCTCGAGCGCGCGCAGCGATGCCTTGCGTCCCGCCTCGTCGCCATCGAAACACGCGAGTACGTTCTTCGTGTAGCGCGCGAGGACTCGAAGCTGCTCGACCGTAAGCGCCGTGCCGCATCCCGCGACGACTTCTTTGAAGCCCGCCTGCCACGGTGCGATCACATCAAAGTATCCTTCGACCAGGATGACGCGGTCCTTCGACTGAATGGCGGCGCGCGCCTCGAAAAGTCCGTAGAGCGTGCGCGTCTTCGAGTAGAGAGGGGATTCGGGCGAGTTGAGATACTTGGGCTGGCGATCTTCGAGGGTGCGGCCACCGAATGCGATCACCCTGCCCTGCGCGTCGCGAATCGGAAACATCACGCGTGCACGGAACATGTCGCGCCGTTCGGCCGAATCCTGCTTGACGAGTCCAAGCCTGACGCCTGCTTCGATCAGTTCTCTCCGTTCGAGGGCAGCCGCGAGCATCGCCGGATGTGGCGGCGCGTAGCCGAGACGAAACGCGCGGATCGTCTCGACGTTTAAGCCTCGAGACTTCAAATACTCTCGCGCGTACTCGGCGTCGGGCCGCTTCCACAGCACGTGCTCGAAGAACTGCGCGGCGACTTCGTTCGCGCGGAGCATCGCCTCGCGCTCGCCGCGCGCCGGTCCCGCTTCATGAGCCTCAGGCAGCGCGACGCCATACTTCTCGGCCAGCGAGCGCACGGCCTCGGGAAAGGTGAGGCCCTCGACGCGCATGATGAAGTTGAAAACCGTGCCGCCCGCATTGCATCCGAAGCAGTGAAAAAATCCGCGCTCGGCGTTGACCGAGAATGACGGCGTTTTCTCGTTGTGAAATGGGCAAAGCCCGACCCAGTTGCGCCCGACCTTGCGCAGCCTGACATGCGCGCTGATGATCTCGACGATATCGGCGCGAGCACGAATCTCCTCGATTTGGTTGTCGCTGTAACGCGCCATCAGCCGGTCAGCACGTCTCTCAGGCGCTCCGGATAGTTGGTCATGATTCCGTCGACGCCGGCGTCGAGCAGGAACTCCATCAACTGCGGCACATCAACCGTCCAGGTGAGCACCTTGAGGTTCGCGCGATGCGCCGCGTCGCAAAGCTCAGGCGTCACCATGTCGAAGCGCGGATTGATCGCGTATGCCTTCATCTCTATTGCGCGTGCGAGCAGTTCGTCGGGCTTCTTCTCAGCGAGCAAGCTGAGGCGAATTTCCGGATCGATGCGGTTGATAGCCGCGATCGAATTCCAGTCGAAACTCGAGACCATCGAGGATTCGACCGCGCCATGCGCGTGCATAATCGCAGCGACCTTCCCCTCGACGCCGGCGGCCTTAAGCTCGATATTGAGCGCGCAACGGCCGGCGACCGCGTCGAACACCTCATCGAGCGTGGGGATTGATTCCCGGCGCGGCGCGCCGCCTTTGAACTTCGCGCCCGCGTCGAGGCGCTTCAGATCAGCGAGCGTCATCGCCGCGACGTCGCCCATGCCGTCCGTCGTGCGATCGACTTTATCGTCATGAATCACGACGACCTGGCCGTCGCGCGTAAGCCGCACGTCAAGCTCGCACATCGCCGCACCCGCATTGGCCGCGGCGCGGAACGCGCTCAGCGTATTTTCAGGAAAGGTGCCGCTCGCCCCTCGATGGGCTATGTTGGTTGCCGACCGCCTCACCGCCCTCGCCTCTCAGAGGCCCGTAACGTTCGAAGTGTATTCAGGCGGCGGCAAGAGAGGCAAATTCGATTGGCCGAACTATCGACAGTCGTCGCACGTAACCGGCGCACCGCAAAGCGAATCTACACGCGCGCCGCGTTTCACACTCCGGCCGCAATGGCCGACGAAGCGGCGGGGCTGCTGGTCGCCAGCGGCGCGCTCGGATGCGCCGTCGTCGAGATGACGCGGCCCGGCGCACGACCCTTAAAGAACGTTACGCTCGAAGCTTATTTCGATCGCATCACGCAGCGCGAAATCGAGAACATCCGGCGCGCAATGGCCGAGGCCGGGATGCTCGCGACCAACGGCGCCGTGCTGGGCGTGCGGCGCATCGCGGACCCCGGGTGGGCAACGCTATGGCAGCGCCGCTTTCGCCCCTTTCGCGTCGGCAGCAAGTTTCTGATCGTTCCACCGTGGCGGACGCGGCGCGAGCCTGGCCGCGTCAGCATCGTGATCCAGCCGGGGCAGGCATTCGGCACTGGTCATCATCCGACGACGGCTGGTTCGCTCCGCGCGATCGAGGATGCGATTGCCGTTGCGCGGCCACGCACCGCGCTCGACGTCGGCACCGGCTCGGGAATTCTCGCGATCGCGATTGCGGCGCTGGGCGTTTACGATATTGTCGCGATCGATGTGGACCCGGTCGCGCTGGACAACGCCGAAGATAACGCCGCGCTCAATCACGTAGCGGAGCGGATTCGCTTCTCGCCGGTGCCGCTCGCATCGATCCGGCATCGCTTCGATTTGAT
>JASHQJ010000536.1 GCA_030037595.1 Candidatus Binataceae bacterium | reverse complement strand
CGCGCTCACCGCGCAGCTAAAAAACACTCTCACCGTCTTCACGATACACAACCTCGCCTTCCAGGGACTCGGCACGCGTGATGACTTCGATCTGCTCGGCATCGCGCCTTCGTTTTTCTCAGTCGAGAGCGTCGAGTTTCACGGGCAGATGAATCTGCTCAAGGGCGCGATCCGAATCGCGGACGGCGTGACGACCGTTAGCCCGAGTTACGCTCGCGAAGTCACGGCAAGTCCCGAGCTTGGCTTCGGCCTCGAAGGCGTGCTCAGTGAAAAGAACGGCCGCTTCGTTGGTATCCTCAACGGCGCCGACTATCACGAATGGGATCCCGCGCACGACGAGCTAGTCGCCGCCAGCTACTCACCCACGCATCCCGAGGGCAAGCTCACGTGCAAGCGCGCGCTGCTCGATGCGGCGGGATTGCCGTATCGGGACGGCGTGCCACTCGTTGGGATGGTCTCGCGGATGACGAGCCAGAAGGGCTTCGACTTGCTGCACGACGCGCTCGACGACGTGATGCGGCTCGAGCTGCAGCTCGTGGTACTCGCGTCCGGGGATCCGCTGATGGAGAAATTTTTCCGCGGCGCCGAGGGCAAGTATCGCGGCCAGCTGCGCGTGATGCTCGAGTTCAACAACGCATCGGCTCATCGCGTGCAGGCTGGAAGCGACGCCTTCCTGATGCCGTCACGGTTCGAACCCTGCGGTCTCACCCAGATGTACGCGCTGCGCTACGGCAGCGCTCCTGTGGTGCGCGCGACCGGCGGTCTCCGCGACACCGTTGCCGAGTTCAACCCGGTATCCGGGATCGGCAATGGATTTATGTTCGAAGGGTACGCAGCATCTGAGATGGTCGCGGCGCTTGCGCGGATGATCAAGGTATATCGCGATCGCACCGCGTGGCGGCGGCTGATGGCGAACGCGTTCGCCGCCGACTTCTCATGGGAGCGCGCGGCGAAAAGTTATCTCGAATGGTTTGAAAAGCTCCGCCGCGAGCTCGCGATCAGCTAGACTCGCGCCGTGAGCACGACGGATTCAGATTACCTGGTCTATGCCGACGGGTCGTGCCTCGGTAATCCCGGACCCGGCGGATGGGGCGTGATCTTGATCGGTCCTGGCGACGCGCAGCGCGAGATGAACGGCTTCGATCCCTCGACCACCAACAATCGGATGGAGATAACCGCTGCGCTCGAAGGCCTCCGCGCCACCACGCCGGGCAGTTCCGTCGTTCTCCGCAGCGACAGTCAGTACGTTATCTACACGCTGACCAAGGGATGGAAGCGCAACAAGAATCACGACCTTTGGAAGCTTCTCGATGATGAAACTGCCGCGCGGCGCGTGCGCTTCGAATGGGTACGCGGTCACGATTCCGACATGCTGAACAACCGCGCCGACGAGCTCGCCGTGATGGGCGCGAAGCGGCAGCTCATCAGAGGCGAATAGCCCGCGCTATCACCAGATGTTTGGAACGAGCGCGTCGGTCGTGCGCATGTAGTTCTCGTATTCCTCGCCGAAAATCGAAAGCAGCCCGCTCTCTTCTTCGAGGATCTGCCCTCGCAGCGATATCCACGAGATGATCGCGGTTGCGACCAGCGTGATCGGCGCGCCGTAAATCAGCGGCCATCCGATCAACACCAGGTACACCCCCGCGAACGTCGGATGGCGGATGTAGCGGAAGAATCCCGTCCGCACCAGGAACGGCCGCCCCGTCCGTCCCGCAGTCAGGAACCCGAGTTGGATTCGCGCGCCGAGCGCAAGCCACATCCCGAGCAGTTCGATCAGGAGACCGAGAGCCGCGGCCCACCGCGGCGCCAGCCCGCCGTAGATGTAAGTACGCTCGAAAGGCGCGGCCGCGAACATCAGCAGCAGCGGCAACTGGCTTGAGATGCGCCGCGAGAGTTCCTCGCGCGGCGGCTGCTCCTGCAGCTCGTCCCGGATCATCAGGTCGGCGTAGCGGAAGCCTGCGTAGGCGACGAGGTACGCCAGGATATAACGGTGCGCACCGAAGTAATCGGTGATTCCAAGCCCCAGCGCAATCGCACCGACGATCGCGACCAGCAAAATCGTCAGCTCGCCCACTCTGAGCGCGAACTGCCGCGAGAGATACGGTTCGGTGCGCGCCTCGTGAACGAGGGTGGGAACGCCGGTGGTGGGCGGCAGGGAGCCAGTCCCCTTGGATGGCGTGGCTGGATGCGGCGATGCGTCGGGGGTCATTGGATGTCTCCGGAGCTGCAGGAGAATGACACTGCAATGAGTCCACTGCAGCGGTTTGCGCATTCAGAATCTTGCATCAATGTGCGAAATGAGAATTTTTGCGAATCTGACCTTCCAAGTAGTTTCGTGTTTCGCAAAACGCAATTTGTAAAAAGCAGCGTTATATGCTCAATTTTCTTAAATTGATCCGTCGCAGTTCGCGATTCGAGCCGATGCCAGGCCTTCGGAAATTGAGATTTTTCCACTGGCACTCGCCTTGCTTTTGCTCCGTCCAAACGCTTTCGGGAGGAAAGACAATGAACGCAACCACCAATCAGACCCAAATCGGACCTATCGAGACCGAGCGCCAGATCAACAGCGCCGCAGAAGGTTATCGCATCGCCCAGAGCACGTTGCTCAGCGAACTGCCCGGCGCAGTGTTCGCGATTCTCACGCTGGCCTACGTCGCGAGCTCGCTGGTCGCGCTGGTCTAACAACGGCAACAACATCGCATTTTGTTCGACGGGAGAAATCAAATGAACGCTACCACCAATGAGGCAAGACTTGCAGGGCTGACCCAGACCATTATCGCCACCGACGGCGAGGGCGTTCGGCTTGCCAACTACAACCTGCTCAACGAGCTGCCGGTCGCGATCTTCGGCTTCATCACCATTGCCTACATCGTGACCTCGATTCTGGCGCTTGCATAATGCGATGGTGCGCTCCGCGCGGATGCCGAAATCGGCACGACCTGCGCGGCGCGGGAGGCGGTGGCGGTGTAATCAATCGCCCGCCTCACCATCGTGAGCGATACCCCCATGATTGCGGCAGCCAGGACGATCGTCGTCCAGCACATAGCGCGGATACGCGCGAGCATCGAGTTGATTTGCTCGACCGTGAACGGCATGCCGTCGCCGTGCGCCGCCACTTCTTCCTGCCGTCCGATGCGGAACGCCAGACCGAACGTGATGTAGGTCTGGATGAAGATGAGCAGGAACGCCAGCCCCAGTTTGAGCGCGAGCGGTTCTCCGATTCGCGCGAAGTAATCGAACTTCATCGAAGCTTTCAGGTCGGTCAGGCGCATCGCGCCCGTTATCACCACAATTCCGAGCACGCCAATCGTAAAAGGGTTGTAGAAGCGGAAGCCCGCGATCAGGCTCCTGCGGCGCGAGGCCTCGTCAGGCGCGGTCTCGGCTGCTGGAATCAGCATGTAGATGACGGCGAACTGCGCGCCGAAATAGGCCGCCATCGCCGCCAGGTGCAGCCAGTTCAGTAACGCCTCGCCGGTCATGAAATTTCCGGGCCGGCTACCTCGCTGGGTCGAAATCGAGCGCGTTGGCTCCCGCAACCTCGGCGAACCATCGGCCGCTGTCCTTAATCAGGCGTTGCTGCGTAATGAAGTCGCACCACACGATTCCGAAGCGCTGCGCGAAACCTTCGGCCCATTCGAAGTTGTCGGTGAGTGTCCAGGTGAAGTAGCCGCGCACGTCCGCGCCGTTCTGGATCGCCCGCCACAGCTCGGCCAGGTAGCCGCGCATGTAGGCGATGCGGCGAACGTCGTGCACGCGGCCGTCGCCAGCAGGCGGATCGCTGTAAGAGCATCCATTCTCCGTAATGTAGATCGGAACGCCGGGATACTCGCGTGAAACCTGCGTAACCATCTCGCCGATCGATCGCGGATAGACCTCCCAGCCGAACTCCGTTAGATGCTCCGTCTCGGGACTCAGCTGCCGCACGCCGAGGTTCTGTCGATGCGGGTCGTCCTCGACGATCGTACGGAAGTAAAGGTTGATGCCGATAAAATCGAGCGGCGCATGCATCGCTTTGAAATCTTCCGGCCGCGGCTGGAGCGCGTCGATCACCGACCCGTGATAGTCGAGCTCGGGATAGCGCCCCTTCATCGCCGGTTCGAGGAACCAGTAATTGTTGAACCGGTCCCATCGCCGCGCCGCCGCCAGATCGTCCTTTGAGTCGGTGAACGGATGAACCGACGACATACTGTATGCGACGCCCACTTTGTCTGGCTTGTGCCGCGATTCGCGGAGCGCGTGCACACCGAGCCCCTGCGCGATATTGACGATGTGAGCCGCGGCGAGCGCGGCGCGCGGATCGCTACGTCCGGGGGCGTGAATCCCCTGATGGTAGCCGAAGATCGTGAAGATCCACGGTTCGTTGAACACCATCCAGTTCTTCACCCGGTCGCCGAGCGCGTCCGATGCGATCGCTACATAATCGCGGAAATACTCCGCCAGGTCGCGATTCGGCCATCCCCCGATGTCTTCCAGCTTCTGCGGCAGGTCCCAATGATAGAGCGTCACCCACGGTTGGATGTTCCGCCCGAGCAATTCGTCGATTACGCGGTTGTAGAAGTCGATTCCCTTCTGGTTCACCTTGCCCTTGCCCTCGGGCAGGATGCGAGTCCACGAAAGCGAGATGCGCGACGCGCTAAGCCCGAGCTCGGATTGGATTGCGATATCGTCACGGTAGCGATGGTAGAAATCGCAGGCGACGTCGCCGTTCCATCCGAGCTTGATGCGCCCCGGCGTATGTGAAAAGCGATCCCAGATCGATTCGCCCTTGCCGTCTTCTTTCCATGCGCCCTCGATCTGATAGGAGGCGCTGGCAGTGCCCCACAGAAATCCGTTCGGAAACCCCAATTTGGACATAAGCGGCTTGATTATCACAGCCGTAACAATTGCGCGACGGACTCAGGGCAACTTGAGTGCGCCGCGTGGACGCGCGGCCAGCTTTGCGGATGCGCCGCACGCAGGTTAGGCGGAAAACTGTTCGCGCATGTGGACCGTTCGCTACTTGGCACCCGCGCGATGGTAGCTTACGAGTTCCCAGTTCGCCGCCTCCGGCGACGTGGACTCGACCTTGACAGAGAATCCTACCGGCGCGGGCACGTACCACTCGGTCGTTCGAAGGCTCGGGCCGTGGCGCGACTCGACCCGATAAGCCTTGAACGTCCCTGCTGGCACCGTCACGTCTTCAATTCCGACCACGGTGCCCGTACCGGTTTGCTGGATGTAGTTACCTCCGCCTGTCGAGGCGCCATAGACAATTGTCCACGTTTTGCCCACGGTGAGCGGAAACTGCATGTCCTCCTCGCATGGCCGGAATTTGATGGTCGTAGCGTTGTACTGGAACAAAGTCGTGCACATCTGTGGATCGACCTCAAATGTGAACGCACCGGCTTCCGAATTGCCGGTCTGCTTGCTCGCGAACACAACAGAATTGCCATCGTGCTTGGCGACCAGATCGAGATCAGCAGGAAGCTGAAGAGCCGAGGCCATTTCCGGCGCAAGCCGAATCGCGAATTCGTCGCCGTCGGTATACGTTGGCGCATTGATAGCCGGGCCGCCCGCACCCTGCGCGGCGCCACCGCCGCCCGATGCCGCGCCCTGCTGGCCGGCGCATCCGGCGGATAGAAACGTCAGAGCCACGATCGAGAAAATCAATGATGCGCGCACGTCGCCTCCAGTTCGCATAACCGCGAATTCAGCGCCGATATAATGCCGAGCGCTCGAGCGATGCAACTGCGATCGCCTCGCCTCGACGCGTCGTTGAAGAAAAGTAAACTGCCTGTGTGTCAGTTCGGTTAGTTACTTTCCGAAGTCTGAATGACTTCATCCCTCGTTGCGGTCAATAGTCGCGCACGTGCCGAGCCCGTACGGAAATCTCCAAGCTGTGCTATGGATAGGCCAACTGACGCGCCGTCAGAATGCGAGGGTGAAGCTGTGATTAAAACGACGGAAGAAACCCAGAATATCGCCGGCGCTCAGCTCGCGATAGTGAAGGGCGGCAGCGGCAAACCGCTGCTCGTGCTCCACGACGAGCTTGGCTACCCGGGCTGGATGAGCTGGAACGAGAGCCTCGGCCACGACCGCACGCTGCTGATTCCACTGCAGCCCGGGTTCGGCAAGACTCCCCGCCTCGAATGGGTGCGAAGCTACCGCGATCTCGCGGGGTTCTACGCACAGGTGGTGCGCGAGTTGAAGCTCGACCCGATCGACGTGATCGGATTCTCAGCGGGCGGCTTTATCGCGGCTGAGATGGCGGCGGCCGACCCGCACATCTTTTCGAAGATGATCCTGGTCGCGCCGATGGGTCTCAAACCTACCGAAGGCGAGATCATGGATATCTTCCCCATCACGATTCGCACGCATCTGCTCGCGACCGTTGCCGATCCGGCCGGCACGCCGGAGTTCTCGCGGCTCTACGGCGGCGAGATGACGCCTGAGGTCTTCGAGGCCTTCGAGGATGCGCGCGCGGAAACGGCACGTATTGGATGGGAGCCGTACATGCACGATCCCGCTCTGCCGCATCTTTTGCGCGGACTCAAAACTCCGACGCTGCTGATCTGGGGCACTGCCGACCACGTCATGCCGCGCGGATGTATCGACGACTACAAGAGGGCGATTGGTGACGCGGCCAAGGTCGCGTTGATCGAAAAAGTCGGACATCGGCCCGAGACTGAGAATTCAACCGAGTTCGAACGCGTCGTGCGCGGATTCCTGTCCGCCTGAACAACGAGAGGCAGATACCATGAAGATCGGATACTTCACTGAACGTCCCGTCCGCTGGCTGCCCGAGGAAGTCATTCTGAAAAACGGCGCGCACTTCGGCGTGTCGAACAAGTACTACGATCGCGAAAAGGCGGCCGACGAATACAACTACTGGATCGACGAGAACCTCTACGCCGAAGAACTCGGCTTCGATATCGTCGCCCTCAACGAGCATCACGGCAACCCGTTCTGCATGGGCAGCGTGATGAACGTCGAAGCGGGAATCCTCGCGCGGCTCACCAAGAAAGCGCGCATCCTGTTGATTGGCAATCCACTGCCGGTTATCAAGCATCCGCTCCGGATGGCCGAGGAACTGGCCGAGATCGATCTGATCTCGCGCGGCCGCCTCATCACGGGTTGGGTTCGCGGCGCGGGCAGCGAGCAGTTCTTCAACAACGCCAATCCCGCTTACAACCGCGAATACTTCGAGGAAGCGCACGACTTCATTGTGCAGGCGTGGACGCGGCCCGGACCGTGGCGCTACGAAGGCAAGCACTTTCACTATCGCCACGTGAATCCGTGGGCCCTGCCCTATCAGAAACCACATCCTCCGATGTGGATCCCCGGCGTGCTTAGCCCCGAGACGGTGCAATGGTGCGCGGAGCACGGCTACCCGTATTTTGGGCTCGGCACCTCGCTTGGTCCGACCTGCGACCTCTGGGAGTTCTATGCCGATACAGCGCAGAAGGCCGGCTACCAGGCTGGACCCGAGAACTTCGGCTACGTGGTCCCGACCTTCGTCGCCGAGACCGAGGAGAAGGCGCAGGAGCTTGGCAAGGGATTCCTCTTCGGCGGCGGGCAGAACAGTTTCGCGCGCGTCGAGCACACTCTGCCTCCGGGTTACAATTCAAAAGACGCCATCCGCCGCCTCGCCAAGCAGCCGCAGGGAAGCTGGCTCGGTATCAGCGGCGAAAAGCTGCGCGGGCACACCGAAGAGCGGATCATCGACGCCGAGGAGATCCATCGCAAGCTGGAACCCGGTTACAAGCGGTCGCAGCAGCAGCTTCAGCTCATCATCGGCAATCCTAAGAACGTGGCCAACAAGCTGAAGACGGTCCTGAGCGTGATTCGGCCGGGCGCGGTCGTGATGTTTAACGTGCAGGGACCTGTGAGCAACAAGGATCGGCAGACCAGTATGCGGCTGATCGCGCAGGAAGTCGCTCCGGAGTTGAAAGAGCATGCGAACAAGCTTGGCCTCGTCGATGCACTCGAGTGCAAGCCGGGGCAGTCAAAGATCCAGGCGGGAGCCAAGCGTGTGCCGGTCTCGGATCGCGGGCCGCTGAAGGAAGCCGGCCTCGCATAGATGGTCTCGGTTAGTTGAACGGCGGGCGGCGCATCACGCCGCCCGCTTTTGTTTAGGGCTAGAATGATCAGAGCTTCGATGCGGGCCCGAGCCACTGGCGGGCCGCATCCTCGAGCATCTTGGAGGCGTCCGCGGGCGTGCGCGGAAGCCCGATCGTCGTCAGCACAACTTCCGAAACTCCCAAATCGCGATAGCGCTTGAGATCGTCGGGCGTGATCGGCTTCCCACTGGGCGAGACGATCAGTTCAACATCTGAGAGCTTGCGGCCCGCCGCTTTGACAAGCTGCTCGAGCTTCTTAATCTTTTCCGCGGCTTCAGGGGGCGTGAGATTGAAGCCGAACCAGCCGTTGCCATATTCGGCGACGCGTTTCAGCGCGGGACCACTCTCACCGCCGAAAATTATCGGCAATTTGCCGCCGCTGATCGGTTTTGGATACGAGCGCACGCCGTCGAAGTTTACGAACTCGCCGTGATAGGCGCTCACCTGGTCTCCCCACAACTTGCGCATCGCTTCGATATATTCTCGCGTGCGCTGCGCGCGCCGCTCCCACGGGATTCCGATCGCTACGAATTCCTCTTCAAGCCATCCGATACCGACGCCGAGCGCGACACGTCCTTCGCTGAGAAAGTCGAGCGTCGCGACGACCTTGGCCAGCACGACAGGATTGTGCTCTGGCACGAGGCAGATACCAGTTGCGAGACGAATCTTCTCGGTGGCAGCCGCCATCGTGGCAAGACTCAGGAACGGATCGGGAATCGGCGCGTTCGTCGGCGCGGGCAGGATTCCATCCTCGGTGTATGGATACTTTGAGGCGTACTTGTCGAGCAGGACGACATGCTCGGGTACCCAGACCGTCGAAAAGCCGAGACGCTCGGCGTTGGTCGCGAGCGCCTTGGTCAGCGCCGTGCCCTTGGCCATTCCGGTCGCAAGCGAAAAGACTCCGAGTTTCATAAGCGCAACTCCTCAGCGCGATTTTTGAATTCGTCCGGCCGCGCGCCGCGTTGTGCGGCGCGGTTTGGTTTTTACTTTGCTCATCTCGTAAGCCTGCTGTACGACGCTCCGCACTTCGTCCCAGTCGACGTCAACGTCAAGCCTGAGTCCGACCCATCCACTGACACCCATGTATGGCGGCGAAAAGAAGCGCTCGGGGGCGAGGCCGACCATCGTCGCCTCGTAACCGAGGGGAGCCTTGCACCAAATCGCGATGCGTCCGTCGTTGTGATGATTGTTGACGTACATCACGAACATCCCGCCGGGCGCACGAAAGGTGGGTTCGCCCCACGCTTCTTTCTCGATCACGTTTGGAAGCGCGAGCACGATCTTGCGCAGGCGGCTCAGTTTATCGGCTTTCGCCATCGCGATGCTCCGACGGCAAAGCTACCGTTGCCGCGATCGCGGCACAAACGCTACTTTCTCGTCGAGTCCACGATGTCCGCCAACGAAATCACCGCGCTAGACGCCGTCGCGCTTTCCGAGGCTATCAAAGAACGGAAGGTCTCATGCGTCGAGGTGATGGACGCCTACCTCGATCGAATCGAGCGGCTGAATCCGCTTGTTAATGCGATCGTATCAATGCGCGAACGTAATTCGCTCATCGCCGAAGCTCGCGAGTGTGACGCCGAGCTGGCTCGCGGCGAGTATCGCGGCTGGATGCATGGTTTCCCGCACGCGGTGAAGGACCTCGAACCAACTGTAGGAATCCGCACGACGCTCGGCTCGCCGATTTTCAGGAACTTCATCGCAAAGACCGATTCGATCCTGGTCGAGCGCATCAAAGGCGCCGGCGCAATCATTATCGGGAAAACGAACGTCCCCGAGTTCGGTCTCGGCTCGCAGAGCTACAACCAGATCTTTGGCGCGACGCTGAATCCCTACGATACATCGAAGACCTGTGGCGGAAGCAGCGGCGGCGCCGCTGTCGCGGTGGCGCTTAGGATGGCTCCGGTGGCGGACGGCAGCGATCACGGCGGCTCGCTCCGCAATCCTGCAGCGTTCAACAATATATTTGGGTTCCGCACCTCGTTCGGCCGCGTGCCATCGGACATCCACGAGGTCTTTATGCCGTCGCTCTCGGTTCATGGGCCGCTCGCACGAAACATCCCCGACCTCGGGCACCTGCTTTGCGTGATCGCCGGCTACGATCCGCGCGTGCCGCTCTCGATTCGCGAGGATCCCGCGAAGTTCCTCACGCCGCTCGATCGCGACTTCAACGGAGTGCGCATCGCGTGGAGCGGCGATTTCGGCGGCTACCTGCCGTTCGAGCCGGGCGTGCTCGAGTTGTGCGATCGTGCGGTCGAAACATTCGTTGACTTGGGATGCATTGTCGAAGAAGCCGCACCAGATTTCCCGGTCGAAGAAGTGTGGCGCAACTGGCTCAAGATTCGTGCTTGGCAGGTATGCGCACTGCTAAAAGCGCCGTACAGCGATCCAAAGCGGCGCGCGATGCTCAAGCCCGAGGCTCAGTGGGAGGTCGAGTGCGGACTTAGGATCTCCGCGTCAGAGATCGCGGACGCGTCGGTGGTACGCACGCGATGGTACCAGGCAGTGCGCGCGATGTTCGAGAAATACGACTACTGGGTTCTCCCTGCGGGACAGGTGTTTCCGTTCGAGGCGACGACGCACTGGCCGAAGGAAATCAACGGCCGCACGATGGACACCTACCATCGATGGATGGAAGTGATGATCCCGGTCACGATGTCGGGCTGTCCGTCGCTTGCGGTGCCGGCGGGATTCAATTCACGCCGCTTGCCGATGGGAATCCAGATCGTCGCGCCCAACTACGGCGAGTTCGCATGCCTCCAGCTCGCGCACGCCTACGACGCTGTCACCGGCTGGGTACGTAAGTATCCGCCGCCCATCGGCGATCTATAAGTCCCGGTTTCTCCCGCGACTACGCGGTCTGCGCTCGCACAAACGCGCCGATCTTGTCGATCGCCTGCTGACCCTCCGGCAGGATCTTCGCGAATACGTGCCACACGTGGACCATCTCCGGCCACACCTCGAGCTCGACTTTGACGCCGGCAGCTTTGGCGCGCTCGGCAACCCGCGTTGAATCATCGAGCAGGATTTCCGCATCGCCGACGTGAATAAGAAGCGGTGGTATTCCACGGAAATCGGCGTGGATCTGAGAAATCAACGGATTCTTCGGGTCGTGCTTGCCGTAATAGGACTTGGCCGAATCGGTGAGGTTGCCGGCCAAAACCATCGGGTCGGCTGCCGCACGCGTGCGCACCGATTCCCCTGTGCCTTCGAGATCGGTCCACGGTGAAATCCCGACGCCCGCCGCCGGCATCGGCGCCTTGTCGACGCGGAGCTTGAGCAGTGTCGCTAGCGCCAAGCCTCCTCCTGCAGAATCACCCATGACAACGATGCGGCCCGCCCTGAGGCCTTGCGCGAGCATCCAGTGGTAGGCCTTGACGGCGTCATCGAGCGCGGCCGGAAACGGATTCTCGGGTGCGAGCCGATACTCGATAATGAGCGCCCGCGCTCCCGAAGCGCGCGAAATTCGAGCGACCATCGCGCGATGCGTCACGATCGAGCCCGTGACGTAGCCGCCGCCATGCAGATACAGGATCGCGCGGTCGGAGGCGGCGCCCGGCGCCGCAACCCACTCGCCGCGAATGCCCGCTACGTCAACCGGCGTGCAAACGACGTCCGATGCCACTTGCTCGGAGATTTTTTCCATGCCGCGCCGGCGCCGCTCGATCGAAGCGTCGGGGTCCATTGGGCGTGATTTGATTAGTTCGATAACCTTCCGATTCTGCTCGCTGGCCATGGTTGACTCTCCTTACGGGAAGTGGCGCCAGTTTCCTTATACATCCAACGGCGGCGGCGTCCAGCATTCGCGTAATCCCCAGCGGCTATGATCAGAGAAACAAAATGGCGTAACCTTGAAGTGATCAAGCGCGAGCATCATATCGATGGACGGATTCTTCCACTGGCGGATTCTCAAACGCTTCCCTCTCGGGCGTGCGATATTGGCGGCTCTGGTGATCGCGCTATCGACCGCTTCGGCATTTGGCGCCGACAAACCCTACTTCCTGGTTGCAACGACCGATCTCTCCGACCCGGTCTTCGAGCGATCGGTGGTTCTGATGCTGCCGCCCGGCGTTCCGCCCGAGCTCGTCGTCGGACTCATCGTAAACAAGCCGACCGAGGTCGAGGTCAAGAAACTCTACCCCAAAGCCGCATCGCTGAAGGGCGTTGCCGATGAGGCCTTCCTCGGTGGACCGGTCGAGCCCGAGTCGCCATCGATCGTGATGCGCGGCTCCAGCGCGCCGAGCAACGTCGCGCACTTGCTCGATGATCTCTATCTCGTCACCGATGCTGACCTGGTGAGCGGTCTGCTCGAGAATCCGAAGCCGGGCGAGAACATGCGGCTCATCATGGGACGCGCGCAATGGACGCGCGATCAGCTCCACGCCGAAATTGCCGAAGGCTCCTGGTACGCGGTGCCGGCCAACGTTGACATGGTGTTCAGCGAGGATCCCGCGAAGGTCTGGAAGACTCTGGTCGACCGAGCGCAGTTGCTCGAAGTCGAAGGCCCGCAGCTTCCCGACGATTTCACGCTGCTAAGATGTTCGTTCGATCAAGTTCCGCGCGGCGGCAGTCCCGCGGCCCGGTAAACATCGTCGATAATTCGCATGCCGACCACGCCGTCCGCGCCGTCGGTTGGAAATTTTCCCTGGCCGCGAAGAGCTGCGACAAACGCGCGCAACTGATGCGTGTACGACGTGTCGCCCGGCACTGATTCCTGTTTCTCGCCCGCGCTCGTCTTGATCGTGAGCTGATGCCCCATCTGGGGCGCCACCGGATTGAACACGATGATCTCGCCACGTTCGCCGCGCGCGATGAAGTTCGCCATAACCTGCGAATCCTGCGCCATCGCGCACGTCATCCGCGCCGTGACGCCATCGCCGAGATCCATCTGCACATCCATTGCGATGTCGATATTCTCGGGACCGATTCGCGCCGCCGCGCGCACGACTCGCGGCGTCATCGTTGGGAAATAGCGAATCATGTGCAGCGGGTAACATCCGAGGTCCATCGTCGCGCCGCCCGCGAGGCTCCAGTCATAGCGGATATTGTCCGGCGTAATCGGCACGGTGAAATTGCCCTCGACATACCGCAGCTTGCCGAGTTCTCCGCCGCTGATAATCGCCTTCACGCGATCGGCGAGGGGATGGTAGCGATAGTGGAACGCCTCGCCGAGGAACTTGCCGGTCTCTGCGGCCACGCGCGCCATCCTTTCGGCCTCGGCAGCATTGGACGCGAGCGGCTTCTCGCATAGCACGTGCTTACCCGCGCGCAGCGCGCGAATCGTCCATTCGGCGTGATGCGAGTTCGGAAGAGGATTGTAGATGATCTCGAGCTCGGGATCGGCGATCAATGCCTCGTAGGAAGGGAGCACGCGCGGGATCTTGTTGACGTGAGCGAATTCCTCGGCGCGTTTCGGATCGCGTGCCGCGATTGCAGAGACTTCAGCATCGTGGACTTGGTCCGCGGGTTTGATCAACGCGTTAGGAGTGATGCGCGCCGCACCAAGCGTTCCGATTCTCAATGGTCGCCTATCCGGCATGATTCCTCCGCTTGAGGCTCAGCAGGCTGGGTCAACTGCCGAAACGCAATCTAGCAGAGAACCAGCGGCGCGTCGCGGCGAAGTCTTTACGTGGAAAGTTTGCAGCTCGGCTATGTAAGATCGGTGGCAGAGGGTAAAGAACGGCCGGGCTACCATGTGGGGACCGCGGGTGGGGAGCCAACGGTGCGATAGCCCGGCCTTTGCTTGGGGACAGGCGCTGATTGTCTCGGGGGAGGAGATGCAGCGCAATTCTAGGTTCAGCAATGTCCGTGCCCACGGAAAACCGCAAGAGAATCAATTGGCATGATTCGGCGTTCTTCTCGATTTGCGACTGTGGGCGTTCCAAAGCCATTGAAAATCAAATCTTTTCCAGCATCGAGCAGGATTTGCACGATGCGAACCGCGATCGCCGATATGCGTGAAAGTTGGCGCCGGTGCATGGGCTTGGATGCTGGCCGCAGTCGGTTCGCGGCGAGCATTGAAGCGCGGCGATCGAACGACGATGTGGACGCGTTCGGGCACGATCCTGGAATAATTCTTGAGAGGCGATTTTCGCTGTGGTACCTCTTTAAAGCTCGGGGCGTGGCGCAGCCTGGTAGCGCACCTGCCTTGGGAGCAGGGGGTCGGCCGTTCAAATCGGCTCGCCCCGATTTAAAACGCGCCAGTAGCTCAGGTGGACAGAGCAACGGCCTTCTAAGCCGTGGGTCAGGGGTTCGAATCCCTTCTGGCGCGCCATGGAAGCCGCGGCTTAGGCCGTGATTGAACTGTGAGAGGTGACGGAGAGGCGGGGAGACGACAGACAGAGGTGAGTGTAGCTCAGCTGGCAGAGCACCGGATTGTGGCTCCGGTGGTCGAGGGTTCAAATCCCT
>JASHQJ010000535.1 GCA_030037595.1 Candidatus Binataceae bacterium | reverse complement strand
GCCGCGGTTCAGCTTCTCACCAGGCGCGATGTGCTCGTCCAATTCTTGTTACTGCTTGAACACCACCGGCGGTCCGGCGACGCGCTTTCCAAGTAGGCTGACCGTCACCTGGACCCGGTTGGCAATCCTGATGAACGGGATGCCGCTGTTCATCCCGTAGTCTTTGCGATCGAACGCCATCGTTCCTTTGATCGTGCCCGAGCCCGTTCCTTTGCCTGAGATCGTCAGCATCAGGTGTTCCGGCCTGGTAACCCCGCGTATGCTGAAGTTGCCATCCAGCTCGAACATGTTTGCGCCAGTCTGCACGACTTTGGTCGATCTGAACGTGATGTATGGATTGTTCTGCACGTCAAAGAAATCTGCGCTCTCAAGCTTGTTGTTCTTGATACTGCTTCCGGTGTCGACGCTGTCAGCGTAAATCTTCACATCAAACACTGCGCTCTCCGCCTCGGGAGAGGTGAAGGTCAGAGCTGCCTCCCACTTGTCGAACGTTCCCTCGATCGCGACCGATGCCGCCACCTCGAACTTAATCGTGCTCTGTACAGGCGTGATCTGGAAGACGGGAATCGCGGACGGCGCCTGCGCGAGAGCGGGCGAGGCAACCAGAACCACCGTGACCAGGTAGAGAATTGTCCTACCCATTGCAGGATAGTCTGCTGAGCTTGATACCTTCCGTCAACGGATACTTCGCCCGGATCTATTGAGGTGCCGTCCCGGGTCGCTACAAGAGCAGCGGTTACCCGTCCGATGACGCACTCGGCTACGCGCCTCCGGCTCCTGCCAATCGGGTGAGCATATTCCTGACTCATGTGGACCCATTCAAGTTGGTGTGGCCGGGAAAACCACCCTCGGCCTTATCGGCCGCGGCCGTTCTTGCCGCGGCACGCTCCGATCCTTGCGTGCCCGGCGCGCCGCAGGTGTGAACGGGTCGACACAGCGCTTCAGCGGTTCCCTGCTTCAAGCGTCAGTGGTGCATCCGCCATGGCTAAGCCGTTGATCTCGCCTCGCCGTCTCGGCGAGAAGTTCACTGCGCCTTGCCTGTACATGTGTCCTTCGCGAGATCACAGTTTATTACCACTTGATCGATCGACGCATTGTCTGGGATTGAGCCGACGCCATTTCCGCCATTCATGATTAAATCTTTGCTGAAACGCTGGCCGTCGGAGGTTTCAACGCAAATTCGTCCGCTTACAGATTGAGCAGCGTGAGGCTCCAAGTAAATGATATGGAAAAAGGAGTAGGTTCCTTCAATATGAAATGCACCATTGCTGGCCGTCACTGCTCCTGCCGGATGCGAATCGCTGTAGGAATCGCAGTGACTATCGCTGAGATCATCTGAGTATCCGATCTTGGCACCCTCAACTGGCACGCCGTTCCGCGCAACTGTCCCGTAGATATCGGGCCGCGTGTGATAATGCACTGGCAGCGGCAGGCACGAGCTGAGGCAAGTCGCACTGAGCATAAGCGTAAGCGCCTGGTGAAATCTCATCTGAGCTTGATCGACTCCTTTCCGCGGCTCCTCGATATTCAGCGCGGTGATCTTTCGCTGGCAACCTCGGCTCCAAGCACCCCAGCCCATCACCTCATCATCCGATGGGTTCGAGCTGCAACGGCGGCCTACTTAGGAAAGTTACTCGTTGCGATGCGATCCAGAGAGATGGGCGCTCAAAAATACAATACACCCAGGCTAAAGAGCGTCTCCGGCTCCTGATGATCGGAGAGGAGCCGGCAAATCGCGCGATTTTCCGAATCGTTCGAAGCAGAAACCCGAATTCGGGACTGCTTGGCTGAGCAAGGCGGCCGACAAATCCTTGGTGCAGTGCCTCAAATGAGATCATGACTGCGCCGTTCTTGCCTTTATTGGCGTCCTTCCCCACGTGCTTCGCGGCTTTGACATGAGGGCCCGTGCAGTCAAAACCGGAGCTAAGAGCAAAGTGGTAGACGATCTCATCAATTTCCGCCAGCTCTAATGTGAGCTTGCGAGGCGAATGCTCTGGTAATAGTTGGCTTCCGGCGAAGGTGGTACCTCAGTTCGGATAAACCCTAAAACCCGCATCGGAGGCTGCCTTTGCCAGCCGTTTGTCCAGGCACACAAACGGCCGCCTCCGCGGTCGCTCGCGGCACCACACCAGCGCAGCAGCAAGCTGCCACGCATCACCGGCGCGTGTACCATGGTCGTCGGGCAGCGACTCAGCCGTCACGCGCACCGCCTCGGTCGGCAGAATCTCGTCCCACGATCGGCGTAATTGGCTCAGCAGCTTGACCGCGTTGCTACGTTGCATAGGAGTCAGCTCACCGCCACGTACGAGCCGCGCGAAGGCGCTGCGCGCTTCGACCGGCGTCCCCCACCACGCGACGATGGTGCCCAAAGCAGCGAGGAGCCGACGGCCCTCAGCTGTCGCCGACTGAGCGCAACAGAGAGGGACGACGGCACTGCTGTCCCAAAATGCCGTCAATCATCCTCCCGATCTCGACTGACTGCCCTTGCTGCCACATGGCGCTCGATTGGGGCACGACGCGCACGCCAAAACGACCTTGGCAGCGCGCGTTCCGCCTTTCGCATCTGACCCGACGCCACCAGCGTCGCTTCCTCAGCCTCCTCATCATGTGCGAGTGGCACAATCTTGGCGAACGGGAGCTTGCGATCGCGAACGACGATTTCCTCGCCGGCCCGTACCTCTTTGAGATAGCGCGTCAGATGGTTCCGCAAATCAGCGATATTCGTCGATCGCACGGTGGGCCAGCCAATATGGCTATCATAGCCATATTCGTCAGAATGGGCAACGAGCGTGATCTTCACTTCACGTACTGTGTCTTCGCTCCGGCGGAACGTCCTTGCGAAACGCAACCGAATGACCTTCTTGCCGACGGCGGCCTTACGACGCAGCCTAAATTTGCGTGGTGGTTCGATGCAGGCTGGAACGTCGAAAATGGCGGTATCGATCCCGACATCGAAGTCGAGTGCCAGCCGCAGGACTACGCATCGGGCAGAGATCTGCAACTTGAACGCGGCCTCCAGGAGTTGCTCAAGTTGATTGAAAATCAGCCGAAGACGCCAGAGCTAGGGCCGAGCCGAGCCTGGTGCAAGCGAGATTCGGCATGAAATCGTCGTCGGCCGCGATGCGCCTTGTGGGCGCGCACGCGAGCGGCTCTTTTCTCTGCGCCGCGCGCCGTTTTAGCGGTTTCGCGACCGAGCTCCGGGTGTCGCTGTCGGATTGACGGTCAGCACCGGACAGCGCGCCGCCCGAACCACATGTTCAGCCACGCTTCCCAGTACCAGATGGCGCAGCCCCTTGCGCCCATGTGTCGCCATTACGATCAGGTTTGCTCCCCACCGTTTCGCGGCTTGCAGGATCTCTATACCTGGATCACCCATAGTCACGGTCACTTCGTAGCCGGCTTTACCACCAATTCTCTGACGCGCTAGCCGCTCAAGCTTGGTTCGTGCGTCCGCCTCCATCTTGCCGAAGGGTAATGCCACCTCCGGTCCGGGCGGCATTGCGAGCACATGAAGCAGACGGAGCTTTGCCTTGCCCTTCTGCGCTAGCTCCAAGGCCAGGCGAAGCGCAAGCAGCGAGTTCTTGTCGAAGTCCAGCGGGCAGAGAATTTTCTTGAATTGAGACATCTGTTCCGTTTCGCCTGGGCCGGCTCCGACGCAAGGCCTCATGACCTATACATTGGACGGGACAGAATTGGCATCTTCATCAAGTCCATGGCGGCCAACGCCAAATCGAGGTCAGGGTTCTGATCAAACCTTCTTGGGCATCTGAACGAAGTGGCTCAACATAGCGGAGCTTGTAGCGTTGTTCTGCACGAAGCCTAACCGATACGCTTGCTTAACGACGAAATGAACCGACCGTTAAGCAGATTCAGACCGTCGCCGATTGGGCGGATGGGATCTCAATCGCGGCTGGCGACGATCGATACTTACGAGATCTTCTTCCGGCCTCGGCCCAGCGCTTTTTCATAATCTGGGAACGAGCTGCCGCCGACACACCGCCGCGCTTCCTCTGTGATTTAGGAACTCGTTGATGCGATTCCTGCATCGGATAGGCTGCGTCGGGGTCGATCTGGGACCGCGAATTAGCGGTCCGGTGCTTTATGCCTATGAGTCGATTCGTCTGTTCTGACCGCCGAACAAATCTCGGCAGTTCTGAAATGCGCGCGTAAGGATCGCTCTCCGATGGGCTATCTCGATTACGCGATCCTGCTGTCGCGGTCGACCTACGGATTGCGCGACGGCGAAATCCAACGGCTGCGGCTTGAGGATATCGATTGGCGCGCTGAGACACTGCAGAATGGCCTGCGACCGTTTGAATGCCGTAACTGAGCCCCTAGAACAGCCGGAGATTAATTCGACGAGCCGGCCCAGTTTTGCGCATCTTCTCCTGGGGCGTATGAGATGATGCTCTGTGACGGGTTGCGATTTACCAGCGGGCGAAGGTAGAGCGGGTGCTTCAGACTGCGCACTTCGTGCTCCACAGTAAACAGCACCCTGCCACTGTCAGGATCGACGATGTCCTGGAAACGATACTGATGCTGATCGCTTTCCTGAATTATCAGACCCTTCGAGGCGAGGCGTCGATGCGGTCCTGAGAAATCATTGATGTAGATCTGAATATGGTGCTGATCGTAGGGCAGAATCGGTCTGTCGGTTTCGCGGAAGAACAAGTTCTGCCCGTTACCCACCGCGACGCAAGCGAAGCGTCCGTTCGCATCTTCCAGCGGGGCCGCTTTTGCGCCCATGATCTCTGAATAGAAGCGCGCGATGGGGGCCGCGGTTCCGATCGGGACGTCGAACTCCACGTAGGGAATACCGACTGCCATCGGACCGAAGCGCTGGTTCGGCGCAAAGCATCGAATGCGATTACCCCAGGGACAAACTGCCTCGACGTATCCGTCGCGTTGGTGACACTCAAAGCGGGTTCCTCGCAGGGCGTCGCGCACCCGGGTCAGCCGCTTTGGCAACGCCTCGTAATCGGAGACCACGACTCCCACATGACCACGCAGCACTTGAGGCTTGGCGGTGGGAAGATGAAATTGTTGCCGGCCCGCATTGACCCACATGTTGGCCGGGCCAGTCATCATATAAGGGTCGCGCGTGAGGCCCAGACCGTTGACATAGAACAGGGTGGCCTTCACCTGGTCGGGAACCGTAACGTTGACGTGTTCGAGCGCCACGATATTGCCGAGATCTTCGGTGGCTCGATCGTAAGTTTTGCCGTTCGCCATCAACCTCGCCATCGCGCCCGGCGTATCAAGGCCAGCGTCGCCAGTTACGGGACGGGGCCGGGCGGTGCGTTCTGGTGATGTGGTTGCGGCGGCGTGCCCGTTTCCGACTCCGCACAGCTCATCGATTTGCTGGGAGAGGAGCTGTTCCGAGATGATCCCGCCGCGATAGGCTCTGAGCAGCTGTCGTACTTCGTAATCTTTGCCTGCCATATCTCACGCTCCTGTCGATTATGCCGACTTTCGAATTATGCCGCGTTCTGTTCCGATCATCCACTCAAGCCGGTTGTTGGCAGCACGCGATGTCGGCATAATCTGGCAGGCGTTCGGCGCAGGCTTCACGACCTTTTGTGGCTCATCCAGCGGCGCCGCGCGGTTGATCGACTGCTCCCAGTTGTCCTAGAAAGCTGCCCAAATCCCTTGCGACGTGAGGCTTTTTAGCCCGATATTCGGACTGGGACCCGAGCGCATCAACGATGGAAAGGACCGAGGGAATGCGAGCGAGACAGGTTTTTGTGCTCCAAATGATCTTGGCCGTCGTCACCAACGCCACGCTCCTGATTGTAAGTCCTGGAAATGCCCTCTCACAGGCCGAACAGTCGGGAAAATCCTGGCCCAACATCTTTGAAAGCAAAGCAATTGCGGAAGAGGGGTTTATCTACGGCTTGCCGATCGTGATGAACTACGCGGTCATGTACCAATACGTCGTGGACCACAACTCCGGCCAATGGAAGGCCCCGTTCAATACCATCTGGAACGACCACCACGTCTTCACCTACCAGGACACCACCATCATCACGCCCAACAGCGACACGCCGTACTCACTGTTGTGGATGGACCTGCGCGCCGAGCCCCTCGTGCTGTCGGTCCCGGCCGTCGAAAAGGATCGTTACTACGCGGTGCAGCTCACCGACGGCAATACGTTCAACTATGGCTACATCGGGAGCCGCGCCACCGGTGACGACCCTGGTGATTACATGGTGGTCGGACCCAACTGGAACGGCCAGACACCGCCAGGTATCAAGAAGGTGTTCCGATCCTCGACCGAGTTCTCGTTAGCGATATATCGCACCCAGCTGCTGAACCCCGAGGACATGGCCAACGTCGAGAAAGTACAGTCCGGCTACAAAGTACAACCGCTGTCGGCGTATCTGCACCAGCCGGCCCGGCCACGCGCCGGGGCAATCAACTTCCCCAGGATCAACGACCAACTCGTGAAGAAGAATTTCTTTGAATATCTCGACTTCGCTCTCCGCTTCGCGCCACCGGGGCCCGAAGAGAAAGACATCCGCGCCCAACTCGCCCGCATCGGCGTCGGCCCCGGCAAGACCTTCGACTTCAAAGACCTTTCGCTTAAACACAAGGTCGAAATCGGCTTGGGCCTGAGAGATGGCGAGAAGAAGGTTGAGCAGAAACTCAACACCCTTGGCAAGAACATCAATGGCTGGCGCGTCGGTTCCGCATTTGGCAACCGCGATTTCTACCACGGCGACTGGTTGTTACGAGCTGCCGCCGCCAAGGGCGGCATCTACGGCAACGACGCGGCGGAGGCGATGTACCCCCTGACGAAATGGCTGGCGAATGGCGAGCCGCTTGACGGCGGCAAGTACAACTACACGATCACCTTTCCCGCAGACCAGCTGCCGCCTGTCAACGCCTTCTGGTCGGTGACCATGTACGGCGGCAAGACTCAGCTGCTGATCAAGAATCCGATCAACAGGTATCTGATCAACTCGCCGATGCTGCCAAACCTCAAGAAGAGCGCCGACGGCTCGTTGACGCTGTATGTTCAGAAAGACTCGCCCGGCGCCGACAAGGAGTCCAATTGGCTCCCAGCGCCGGACGGTCCGATCTATCTCGTGATGCGCCTGTACTGGCCAAAAGATACACCACCTTCAATTCTGCCGCCCGGCGATGGAACCTGGAAGCCGCCCGGCGTGAAGCGAGCATCGTAGCCAGCCGCGATCCGCTACTCTCCGCAGCCATATGCAGGCGGCAGCCTTGGGAGAGGGTCCCGTCTTCGAGATCTCCAATCCTGTCTCCAGGTAGCGCAACGCCGTCGACTCAGGTCGAAACTTGCCCTATAGCATTGGCCCGCCAGCTCCGGGCGGGGAGTTGCTGAGGCTAGCGACTCGGTTGACGGCGCCAGCCGCTATCTGAAACTTCCCCAAGCGAGGGGTTGCGCCGCCGAACAAACCGGGACGCGAGGAGTGAAGAAGGGCATCTGATTCGTCGATTATGTGATCCCCCGCAGCCACTGGCCTTGCCTTTCGCCTGACACGAAAAGAGAGGCATATGACCATCGCGAGGAATGCTGGCGGCGAAAGGGCTGATGAGACGGGATGGTCGTGGTCTCATCGCAAAACATTTTGGAGCGACTCGGCGCGCAGGGCTAGGCAACACTTACGGTCCACGAAGACTGGAAGATAGCCAGCAGGTTTTGCCCCCCATCCCAACTTGCGCTTCGACGCCAGGTATCCGAGGTAGGAGCCGTATGCAGTAGCTCTGCTCGTACGGATCTGTGCGGGGGGCGCCGGTCAACCGGCGTCCCTACCGCGACAAAAGTTCGATTAGTGGCGAATTTGCCCACTGTTAGTAGTTGTTAGTGTTGCTGAGCGGCGGCCATCCACGATCTGCGTCATACCTTAGCGGTGCACACGATCATGGACTGGTACCGTCCGGGCCTAGATCCAGATCGGGAAATGCTCAAGCTCAGCACCTATCTGGGGCACCTGAAGCCTGAGCTTACCTATTGGTACATCGAGGCGATTCCAGAGCTACTGCAGCTCGCCTGCGAACGCGCTGAAAAGGAACCTCGGCGGGAGGGATGCGCAATGAAGACCCACCCTCTCTCCGCGCCTACGTGCAGCGATTCTTCACGGAACGTCTCGCAACTCAGCTTCACGCCAGTCCGAATACGGTAGCAAGCTACCACGATACTTTCCGCCTGTTGCTGAAGTACGCGGCTGATCAGCTCGGGCAGCAGCCGACGCATCTACAGGTCGCCGAGCTCGATGCGGATCTAATCAGCGGCTTCCTAACGTTCGTTGAAATGAGGCGTAGAAACGCCGCGCGGAGCCGCAACACACGCCTGTCGGCAATCCGCTCCTTCTTCAAGTGTGTCGCCGTCAATGAACCGCAGCTCCTGCATCACTGCCAGCAGGTGCTGGTTATGCCGTCCAGGCGGTACGAAAAAAAAGTTCATCGACTATCTCACTCGCGCGGAGATTGAAGCAGTCATCGAGTCGGCCGATCTCACCGGTTGGGTTGGCCGGCGCGACCGGACCCCTGCTTCTGCTTGCGCTGCAGACCGGGCTTCGGGTCTCGGAGTTGATCAATCTGACGTGTGGCGACATTGCGCTCGGCACTGGCGCCAACGTGCGATGCATGGGCAAGGGACGCAAGGAGCGATCAACGCCGCTCAGGAAAGACAGTGTTAAGGCCCTTCGCACTTGGCTCGACGAGCGCGACTGCGCCGATGCGGAGCCGCTTTTCGTGAGCAAACCGCGGCTACGGCTCAGCCGCGACGCTGTTGAGCGCATCGTGCGAAAGCATGTGGCGTTGGCGTCTGACATCTGCCCAACCGTCAAGGGCCCAAGCGCGTTACGCCTCATGTGCTGCGTCACAGCGCGGCAATGCAGTTACTCCAAAACGGCGTCGACCGTACGGTGATCGCGCTCTGGCTAGGCCACGAGTCCGGGGAAAGCACCCAGATGTATGTCCACGCTGACATCCAGCTCAAGGAACAGGCGATGCCGAAGACACAGCCAGTAGTGGTCGCATCAAAGATATCGACCGAACGACGCGCTGCTCGCCTTCCTCGAAGGGCTTCAATTATGCCGACATCATGCGCCACAAGAGCACCACCTGAGAGCGGCGCCTCGAACAACGCGGGATAACTCGGAAGTCGGCATAATGGATGTTATGTCGATATCGGCACAAAGCGCAGAGGACACCGGCCTCCATCGGCTTATTTCTGTGGACGCCCGAAGGTGCCGCGAGCAAAGTTTCGACCCCTTCGTATCATCCTTAGAATAGGCCCCGTACGATGTCCAAGGGCGCAAATCGATGTTTAGTTTCTCTTGTTTCGTGGTAAACGGCGAGTATGAGCAGATCAGGCTTCGGGGACGATCCTCGCAACGGTGGAATCCTAAGCGGCCTCAGAGTGGTGGAATGCGGCGAAGGAATTTCAGCCGCGTTCGGCGCCAAACTGATGGCCGATCTGGGCGCCGATGTAATCAAGGTCGAAGATCCCGCAGGCGATATTCTTCGTCACCGCGGCCCTTTTGCTCCGGACGAAAAACCAGACCCGGAATATAGCGGTCTCTTTCTCCACCTCAATGCGAACAAGCGCGGAATCACGCTGGATCTCACGGCCCCCAGCTCCAAGGCCGCATTTGACCGCCTGCTCTCGAGCGCTGACATCCTGATACACAACGTCCATCCCGCCGATCACCTGATTCGAGGCCTGGATGGCGCGACTCTTTCGAAAAAGTTTCCATCGCTGATCACGGTCGGCATTTCGCCGTTCGGCGACAGCGGGCCGCGCCGGAATTGGAAAGCCTATCCGCTCAATATCGAGAACGCCGGAGGAATGGCATTCCTCGCGCCCGGCGCGTCGGAATATCCCGATCTGCCGCCGCTTCGGGCGTTCGGCGATCAAGCCGACTATCAGGGTGGCCTGCATGCATGCTTCGCCGCACTCGCGATGTACCTGAACCGGCTGAGCGGCGGCGCGCCCTCGAGCATCGACGTTTCGCAACAGGAATGCATCGCAGCGATGCTCGAGATGAACTTGATGCATTTCACGTACGCGGGCCGCGAGACGTCGCGCCTCGGCAAGCGCGTCATCGGTCCGTGGCTTCTGAGCGAATGCCGCGACGGCCACGCCTTTGTGGCATGCGCCGAGGAGCCGCAATGGCAGCGAATGGTCGAGTTAATGGGCAATCCCGAGTGGACGCACGAAGAGCTCTTCAAGGATCGAATCGCGCGGGGCGCCAATTCCGATGCGCTCAACCTATTTATGCGGGAGTGGATGGCGTCGTGGAACAAGGAGGAACTATTTCATGCTGGCCAGGCGAAGCGAATTCCGTTCGCCAAGGTCAACACGATGAGCGACATCTGCGCCGACGCTCAGCTGAATCATCGCGCATATTTCTTCGAGTTGGATCATCCGGGGCGCGAGAAAGTTCGCGTGCCGGGTGCGCCTTCGCGCTACGGTGTCGATCAGTTGATAACGCGCACGCCGGCGCCGCGACTTGGTCAGCATAATGATGAAGTGCTTGGAACCAACGCCAACGGCGCGAGAAAGTTCTCGGCTTCTTCGACCTCAAGCTCCGGAAGCCTGCCGCTCGCGAGAATTAGAATTCTCGATTTCACATGGGCGTGGGCAGGCCCGTTCGCCACGTTGCAGATGGCACACATGGGCGCCGAAGTGCTTCGCATCGAGAGCGAACGACGCGTCTGCATCACACGAGCAATACCGCCTTTTGCTGACGACGTGCCCGGACCAAACCGCGCCGGATACTTCAACCAATACAACCAGGGCAAGCGCAGCATCACGCTGAATCTTGCAGATCCCGCTGGGCTGCAAGTCGCGTACGATCTCGTGCCCCACTGCGATGTGGTGATCGAAAACTTTGCCGGCGGCGTCGCCAACAAGATGGGGCTCGGTTATGAGAAGCTGCGCCAGCTTCGTCCCGACATTGTGATGCTGTCGATGTCAGGCTATGGCCAGGACGGTCCATATCGAGGCTATCTTGGCTACGGGCCGCCGGCAGCCGCGCTTTCGGGTTTCTTCTTCACGACCGGTTACCGGGGAATGGCGCCGATGGAACTGGGCACATCGTACATGGATCCCAACGCCGGCATCTTCGGCGCGATCGCTGTCATGAACGCGTTGATCCATCGGAAGAAAACGGGCCAGGGGCAGTACATCGATCAGTCGCAACTCGAAACCGCCGTTCAGCTTATCGCGGAAGGCTTGCTGCAGTATCAGATCACGGGGAAGGAGCCGGAACGCGTCGGCAATCATCATCCGATCATGTCGCCGCACAACACATACAAAGCCGCGGGCGACTCTGACAAATGGGTCAGTATCGCGGTCGCGAATGATAACGAGTGGCGCGCCTTGTGCTCCGTAATGGGGAGGGCCGAACTGGCGCACGACTCGCGATTCTCGACACCATTGGCGCGCAAGCAGAATGAAGACGACCTCGATTCCATTATTAGCGAATGGACCCGAACTCGCGATCGATGGCAGGTTGCCGAAGATCTGCAGCGCGCCGGTGTCGCCGCGTTTCCCTCGATGAGCAACAAGGACCTCGCAAGCGACGAGCATCTGCGCGAACGCGGATATCTGGTGCGGCTTCATCATCCTGAAGTTGGACAGCGAACGCATGTCGGGATCCCGTGGACGCTCGACGGAAAGCCCTGCCGGGTTACGTCTCCAGCGCCGGTCAGAGGCGCGGACACCAATGCGGTTTTGTCGAAGCTGCTCGGTTACTCGAGGGAGAAGATCGAGCAGCTTCGAAAGGTCGGCGCGCTTGGCTAGTTCGATTTTCGAACGTTGTTAACCCGAGAGGAACTCGCGGAGGAGAGCATTATGGCGCAACTGGATGGCCGAGTGGCAATTATCACTGGCGGAGCGAGTGGTATTGGGGCGGCCACGACTCGCCTTTTTGTCCAAAATGGAGCTCGTGTTGTAATTGCCGATCTGCAGGATAATTTGGGCAACGCGCTGGCCAAGGAACTTGCGCCCAATGTCGTCTTCCAGCATACGGATGTATCGAAAGAAGAAGACGTTCGTGCCGCGGTCGCGTCCGCTGAGAAATCCTTTGGCCGGCTTGATTGTATTTTCAACAACGCGGGCTTCGGCGGCGCGCTGGGCGGAATCGCGGATACGTCGACCGACGAATGGGACCTCACTTTCGATGTGCTCGTGCGGGGCGTCTTCCTCGGGATGAAACACGCCACTCCGCTCATTCGTCGGCAGGGCGGCGGTATCATCTCGACCGCCAGCGTCGCCGGCATGCTGGGCGGCTATTCGCCGCACGCGTATGCGGCAGCAAAAGCAGCGGTAATCCAACTCACCAAATCTGTCGCCCTCGAACTCGCTGAAGCGCGTATCCGCGTCAACTGTATATGCCCGGGCTTCATCGCGACCCCGCTCGCGCTCAACACTGTCGGCAAGCCCGAGAGCGAACTCGAATCGCGCAAATCGTGGATGGCGAATGCACAGCCGATCGAACGTCCTGGTGAACCGCGCGACATCGCGGAGATGGCGCTCTTTCTTGCCAGCGATCGATCCGGTTTCATCACGGGGCAGGCGTTCGTAGTCGACGGCGGCTTTCAGTCAGGTCGCGCGTGGCGCAAACAGCCCGACTGGATCAAAACGGCGCGTCCATTGAAGGTCTATCGACCGCGTTGAATTTTTGTTCGGTTAGATGCATCGCGGACCGTGAGCTTAGAATGAGGTGGGTCGAATAGAGGGTAAAGGAATGACGCAAGTCGTCAACCGCGGCCTTGTTCGGGCTGGCCTCGTCATCTTGTTTCGTCTGCTGTTCGCGCCATTTTATATCGCGCTTTAAGAGGTCGATATTGAGCAAATCGACCTCTGCTGTAATTGCTCCCTTGTGCGCTCTCGCGGCGACTGCCACATTGTCGGCCGGCCTCATCTGGCGTGCGTACCGTGCGTCGCCGTCAACAGAAGATCACGCCGACTATTCTCGCGGTTGGACGAACCTCGCGATCGGCCCCCTGGCGGTCTTCGGGTTAGTCGCGTTCTTTCTCCTACTCAGTCGTTATCCTTCATTCAGTTGCATGAATGGTATGAGGACCACTACATCACGACGGCAGATTTTAACCTCTGGCATGCGGGGGGGCGTAACTTCCTGGTGTGCACTCGCATGCGTCGCGGCATTGTCATAGGGCTTTGCGTGCGTTCGGTCCGTATGTTCATGACGATGACCTGGACGATGCAGCATGCTTTCTCATGTTGGCCATTGGGAGGGGCTTGCTGGCTGATAGCAATACATTTTCGTCTAAGGAGAGGTCGCTCTGGCATAATTTTCCGGCACCGCTGCTCATCGCGTCCCTGGCTTGGTGTCTTTGGAAGGCTAGGCAAGAGTTATGGCCCACCCGACGTGGCGCTATCGCCGCCAGCTGCGGCGTCGTCGCTCTAACGATCTTCGCGATGTGGATGGGGCTCTGCGCCGCGACGAGCGGATCTGAACCGACGGGCGACGCGCTTGCTCACTCCGCTCAGCGACCGCAGCCGCCGGTGACCTGGGAAGAAGTCAGAAGCATCATCGCGAAGCAGCTGAATATCGCTGAAGACCGGGTAACTTCTAACGCTCGCTCCGCGAGGATCTGAACGCCAAGAACGACGATGTCTTTCAGATGTCGTCGCTCTTGATCAGAAATTCGGGATTGAGACGGAAGCAAACGATGACGAGGTGATTCTAACGGCGGAGACGCGTTAGATTACGCTCAATCCCCCGATACTTTCACAGATCAAGCATGGCGTTCACACTGATCTAAGACGAAGGCGAGCATTTACGCTCGATGAATGGGTAGATTAATTGTGGAGGATTAAAAGCGTCTTACAAGAACTGAAGACCAGCGGGATTAACTCGGCTGCGCATCAAAGCATCGGATTTGCATCCGGTTGGCCCAACTTGAACTGGCCCAGTGCGCGATACGAGGACTGACTCACCAAAAAGTGCTGGCCCACCGCGAACGCATCGCGAGAGCACCGCTGCAGTGGATTGGTATTGAAGAGGCCGCCGCCCCCGTCGGTCTGGAAGGCAGTAGTCGCGCTGAGCCGCCTCTGTGATGTAGACTGGAGGGGCCGCGAACCTCGGCCTAAAGCTCCGGCGCCGGGAGTCGACCCGCGCGAGCCTCCTCCCACACACGCGATAGGACCTGCACACCAAGTGCGCGAGCGGCGGCGAACTTAAGTTCGGCTTTCCCGAGTGCGAACTGAAAATGGGGATGGTTGGCAGTGGAGAGGACGGAACATCCCGACCCTTCGTGATCGCTTGCGACGTGATTTCGTCCAGCGCACGTCGCGCGATGCCGAGGGGGATTCCGATATGAAACGGTGTAGCGGTCGCCGGAGCGCCGAGACGAAACGACGCGCCGCGTTCTCGCTGCTGTAATCGCAGCTTCCCGAGGCGTTAAGTCCGGCGCTCTGCCGTTGTCATACCACTTGATCCTGCGGCACGACGATCACTAGCTGCTCCCTCGAACGGAGGACGACCCGGAACAACCGCGACCGCCAGCAACCAATCCGCATGATAAATTCCACTCCCGAAGGTCCATCGCCTATTTTCGCGATAACCGCTGGCGGCGACTGGTTCGGCTTTGCCCATAGGCGGGATAGCCCCGGAGATGGCGGGATTCTATTGGCGAACCGCACGGACGGCGCGGGCAGAAAGGCGGTCGCGAAGTGCTTACTGCCCGCGAGTATGCCAACCACCCAGCTCGCCCCGAAGCGTCGATGCGCGCGAGCGCCTCAACGACTTCCTTTTGTGTAAAGGGATCGGCTTCATGCCCGCCGACCTGCGCGGACCAGGCGGCCGAGTTTCTCCGATAGCGGCGCATGTTCTGCAAGGATCGGTGCGACGGCGGCGACTTCCGCGAGCAGCTGTTCGCGTTACGATTGGTCTTGTGACATCTTGCCTTGCTCCCCAAGAGATGAGTGACTGTCGATGACCCGCGCTTTTAGCGCAAGCACGGTACGTTCTCATCAACGTTCACGTATGGCTTTGGAGAGTCTTTTGATCAGGAAGCTCCGAAACAGCACAACTCGGAAAGGTTCCAACCGCCGCGACGGCCAAACGACACTTATCGGCGTGGCGGGAGATTGATACGTTGGAAGGATTCGAATCAGGTCTGGGATGCTCACGGCAAGGAACTGCGGAATCAAGCCGATCCCTAGACCAAGGCGCACCGCCTCGCAAGCCGCCGTCAAGTCATCAACTCGGAGTGGGCCATCAACCGCTATTATTTCTTCGAGCTGGCCGTCCTTGACTAAGCGCCATTGAGTGCCGCTGCCTTCGGTGAGATTCCGTCTACTAATGACTACACAGCTGTGATTGGCCAATTCGGCGAGTGATCTTGGGCGACCTCGCCTCCTTAGGTACTCCTCGCTTGCATACAGCCGCGACGTCTGATTTGCGACACGCTGCGACACCAGCGATGATGAGCGCAGCCGCCCTGAGCGCACAGCAAGATCAAATCCCTCCTCAACCAGGTCTACCACCCTTGAAGTTAACGACAGTTCAATTTGAATTTTCGGATGTTGATTTGAGAAGTCCGCGATTATTCGAGGAAGCAAAAGACCTCCGACATCCGGGCCTGTCATTCGCACGATCCCACTCGGTTCTTGTGCGATTGCGCTCACCTGATCAGCGGCTTCATCGAGCCGCTCGAGCGCCCCGTGAATGTTTTCGAAAAGCTCCCGTCCGGCGGTTGTCAGTCGTAGCCGCCGTGTTGTGCGTTGGATGAGCCGGACTCCTAGGTCGGTTTCCAGGCGCTGCAACGCCCGGCTCACGCCGGCTTTACTCGTCTCCAAGGAATCAGCCGCAGCAGTGAGGCTCTGCTGTTCGACCACGCGCGCAAAACACCTGATGTCGTTGAGATCCATTGTTTCACTATTGGAACAAAATATTTCATTATGCGATCTTGTTCCAACACCAGAGCGTCACAAAAATTGAGCCTGAATCAAGGGAGCAATTTGAGGAGGTTATTCTAATGTCAATTCATCAACTCGAGACTTTGATCAATTTGGTGAAATCGAGTCCATCGCTTGCCAATGTTGACGTTGCGCAGATGCGAGCGGGCGCTGAGCAAATGGGCCAGCTGTTGCCGGTCAATCCAACCGCCAAGTTCGTTACGCTAGGCATCGGAAACATGAATGCCGAATGGGCGAGTATTTCAGGCGCCGATGCCGGTCGCACAATCCTTTATCTGCACGGCGGCGGCTACGTTAGCGGATCGATCGCCGTCTATCGTTCGTTGGCAGCCAACCTTTCGCAGGCGGCAAAAGCGCGAGTGTTGACAATCGACTATCGCCTCGCCCCGGAGCATCCGTTTCCGGCTGCGGTCGAAGACTCGCTACGCGCGTATCGATGGTTACTGGAGACCGGAATCAAACCAAGCACGATTATCCTCGCAGGTGACTCAGCCGGAGGTGGATTGACCGCCGCAACGCTGGTTGCGATTCGCGACGCAAAGCTGCCAAATCCGGGCGCGGCGGTGCTCTTGTCGCCCATGGTCGACTTCGAGGCTTTGGGCGGCTCGATTGCGGCGAACCTTGAACGCGATCCGATCTTCCCGGGGCGCGAGGCCTTTCTTGCAATCGGGAAACTTTATCTCAATGGCACCGACCCGCGAACTCCGCTCGCGGCTCCGCTGTATGCAGACCTGCGAGGCTTACCGCCGCTGCTGATCCAAGTGGGTACGGCGGAATGCTTGCTTGATGATTCGATACGATTAGCGGAACGTGCACAGCAGGCGGGCGTCGACGTTACCATCGAGAAATGGCCGCGCATGATTCATGTCTGGCAGTTGTTTGCACCCATGCTCGATGAGGGGCAAGAGGCGATAGATAGGGTCGGCGAATTCGTGCGCGCCAATACAGACCCATCGAATTAAATCAAACGTTGAATGGCACGATGCGAATCCGGACCTGCGGATTCCAACTAAATCCGCAGGTCCGATTCTGCTCATGAAGCGGCTGCGTTCCGGCCCCCGTGCATCACCACGCTATGTCAACGGCATAAGCTAGGAAGACCCCGAAGTTCGAACTCGAGAATCAATTCCCATCCCTTAGACGGTGTATCCGTCACGTCGCTGCGGTCGAGCAAATGAGAAACATCAGTTTATCGTCGTGAGCAGCGGCTGCGAAGATTCCGAAGAAGAACGCGAGAGTTGTCCAGAGACGGACGGACTCCCCAAATTTAGTATTCTCTTCTATCGTGGCAACAGTGGCGACGGCATAGCGCGTTAACTTCAGCGCGGGGCGAATGCGGCTGCGTGGCGAGCGTTCATAATTCTGGGCGTCTCGACAAATAGAGAGTGTACTGCACTGAGATTTTCCCGTACCTCTGCAGCATATTGTCTTTCAATTCCCGCATCGATTTGCATGTTTTGCAATACCGATCACCATCCAAATGCGCCCGATCAATTTCTTCAGTCCATACTGCGCACCAAGGAACTGGTGATGCGCTGCTTCGGCAAGTAGCGCCGCGAAGAGCCGCAATGGCGCGGGCAGGGAAGAATTCCGCGCCTCCCGCGCCTGAGTCAGCTGCAGGCTTGGCCGGTTCGTCGCTCAGCCCGTTGCCGCCGGCGACTTCATCCCCACTGTTTTCCTGGTCTCGCGTTGCTGAACTGGACTACGGCAGCACAGGCACGAGCAAAGTGGTATCTGTAAACTGCGTGGCGCTATCGAGAGCATCGAGGGACGGATACGACAGATTGTAAATTAATATAATGAAACTGCCATTGCGCTGATTGATTCAGATTCGTCAACACCGGGGACACCTTATAGTGCTCACTCGCCGCAAGTTCATTACATCCATCGCAGCAACAGGAGGATTGGGAGTTGCCTTTCTGTCGATGCGCGCACTCGGACTCGCTTCGAGCGTCATCGCTCAACCGACTCCGATCTTTCCGCCAGAAATCGGCAAGGGCATACATGTCGTCATCCTAGGCGCGGGAATTGCCGGCCTCGTGATGGCCTATCGCCTGGAGCGCGCCGGTTTTTCGGTGACCGTGCTCGAAGCGCGAAAACGCACTGGCGGCAGGAACTGGACATTGCGCCGAGGAGATAAAGTCGAACTCAATGGTGAAGCCGAGCAAGTCGTGCAATTCTCGGAAGGAATGTACTTCAACGCCGGACCTGCACGTATTCCAAGCCATCACCAGGGACTCCTGGGATACTGCAAACTCCTCGGCGTACCTCTAGAAGTCGAGGTCAATTTCAGTAACAGCGATCTGCTGGAATCCCCGCACGCCTTCGCAGGTAAGCCAATCCAGGAGCGCCAGGCCATCAATGATTTTCGTGGCCAAATAGCCGAATTGTTATCGAAGGCAACCAACCAGGGTGCGCTCGATCACGAACTGAGCGCGGATGATAAAGATCGCCTGGTTGCTTTTCTCAGGACGTACGGAGACCTGACCAAGGACGGTCTCTATAAGGGTTCGGATCGCTCCGGCTACAAAGCTCCGCCTGGAGCATTTGATCAACTTGGAATCAAGCGCGATCCGTTAAGCTTGCGCGATCTGCTGAAAGATGAAGCGCTGGCCGGGATGATGTTCGACGACAACATCGTGATGCAGGCAACTATGCTCGAGCCGGTCGGTGGAATGGATCAAATTCCACACGCCTTTCACAAATCCATCAAGAGCTCTATACGGCTCGGCGCCGAGGTGAAGAGGATAGGGCAAACTTCCAATCGTGCGGAAGTCATCTATCTCGACCAGCGGGATGGCACTACCAACAGGCTATCTGCCGATTACGTAGTATGCACGATACCATTGCCCGTTCTCGCCGTGATCGACAACGACTTCAGCGCTCCCGTCAAGCAGGCTATCGCAGATGCCGCGTACGATCACTCAGCCAAAATCGCTTTCGAGTCGCAGCGCTTTTGGGAAGCGGAACAAATTTATGGAGGATTATCATTCGGCACTCCAGCGACTGGTGTAGTGTGGTATCCGAGCAGCGGCTTCCAATCCGCCCGCGGCATAATTTTAGGGGCCTATGTCTCCGGTAAGGCTGCTACCGCTTTCGAAGCACTTCCTATCTCGCAGCAAATCGAGATGGCGCGCAACGCCGTTGACCAGCTGCATCCGGGGCACGGAATTGATTTGAGCCGCCCGGTTGCCGTGGATTGGAACAAAGTGCCTTACAGTCTTGGCCCCTGGATGCATTGGCAGGACAGCCCTACTGACGCCGCGGCTTACCGGTTGCTCAATCAGCCCGAAGGTCGAATCTACTTCACAGGTGCTCACTTGAGCCAACTCCCGAGCTGGCAGGAAGGCGCAGTTGTAGCGGCTCATCGCACGATCGAGTTGATCGCAGCCCGGGTCGGTGTTGCAAACTCATCGGCGAAACCGTAAGGCACCAGCCAAACGATTCTCGCGACTCTTGGCATCCGGACGTAATCGCAAACGAAAGAAGACTTACGATTCAATCTGCTGCTCCGTTGCACGGGCCGAGCCATTTCCCTTCTAACCGTACCGAGTCAGTGGAAGGATGGTTGCCCGAAACGGCTGCCCTATGGAATACGGTTCCGGTGTAGTGCTGAGGAGAATCGAACCTGATTGATCCTTCGGTGGCCCCGGGAGTTTCCCCGCTGCAGACAAACTTCGACTCGATCGTGTTGCTGCTCGCGCTCAGGGCCGTGCGGTTACAATTGTTATCGGCGGACGCCGAATCGAGCAAAGAAACCCAGTTATGCGCCGGAATTTCTTCCGGCTTGATGCAGCGAGAACTAGCAGAAGCTGGTTGAGACTTTCCGTCACGAACCTCCTGATTGCTAAGTTTCCACAGGCCAGGCGTGGCGTTCAGCGTTGGCGGATTTACACATTGAACGACTCTGATTGAGCAACGAGCGCCTCCGCTCCGGCGGCAAACTTCAGCCAACCGTCAGGAAACTCCGCGACTCTGTCGCTTGGCGTTAGAGTCATCCTGACCAAGGTCCCCGAGGGTCGTACCTGACCATCAAATCGTCTATTGGCTCAGGTCGAACCCGGATTGAGCTACGGCGCAAGCAACCCACGGGCATGCAACATGTCGTGTTGGCGTCAAAGCGCGAGAAGTGGTGGTGGTGCATCGATCTCCTTAAGTACTTTGCTTCGCTGGAGGCAGCGCGGCTTTGCGAATTGATTCCGGCGGATCGCCGATCGGCTTCTCTCCGGCAGGCAGTGTTATGTTCTGATACGTAGCGAGGCCCGTAGCCGGCGCAAATGGAGTCTTGGCCAGATACACGGGCTGTCCCTTCGAGTTGGCTATTTCGACATACAGCCCGGCCGTCGCTTGAGCGGTTGCTTGTGAAGGCGCCGTAGTCGCCGGCTGCCCGGCCTGCTGCGATGCTTGCGGCTGCTGCTGATTCTGACCGGCAGGCGTGCCGGCAAAGTTCAAGAGAAAGTAACCGGTGCTGTCGGTATAGGCGAAGCCGTACGCGCTCTGGTAAGTGTTCTGCGAATCCACGAGAAACACTGTATAACTCTCAGTCGGCTGCAGCTGCGAATTGTAGACCCGTCCGTGCAGTGCCCATCCTGAGGCCGCAACTTGGGGTGCCGCGGTATTGACCTGCCTGGTTGCGGCTGCGATGAGCGTCACCGTCGCCTCGGACGCCGAGACCGAAGCTGCGGCGGCCTTGGCTTCTTTGGAATTCTTGCCGTATTGCGCGGTGACGCTCGCCGCTGTCCGCGTCAATTGAGCCAGGCGGGCCTGATGCACCAGGCCGAGATACCTGGTCCGGGTCGCGGTCGTGCTGTCGGCCGAGCTCAGCGCCTTGGAGACCTGGGTGCCGAGGTTTGCTTCGAGGGGTGCGTCTGAGCCTGATGCGCTCGTCGTAGTTGTGCTCATAGCTATTGTCCGGTTGCCTGCTGCGTGGCGGCGCCCAGCGATGCTCCGCCGAGGTTGGCCAGGAGCGCTTTACATTCATCCAGGGTAAAACTTGACAAGTTGTTAGTATCGATCAGCTTGTTGGCCATCGCCTTCGCGTACAAACAGTATGTGGAGATGTTTTGCGAGGTTACGTTCATGAGACCGTAGGTGAAGCCCGAGGCAAAGACGGTGGTCGGCGCTTCCTGGAAGCGATTTGCGCTTACCTGAATTGTCGCCGCCAGCAGAAACGCATCAAGCGCAGCGCTCAGTTGGTCACCATCCAGCCAGCAATGATTATTCGCAAAGAGCAGATGATCGAGGCTGAGCACCATGACCGAAGATAATCCTTGTTCGCCACTGACACTGGTTTCGAGCTCGCAGATGTTATTGGTGAATAGGACCGTCCCGCTCGCGGCTCCAAAGCGACGCAGATATGCGGACGGTTGCGCGGTGGCCTGGTTCGCATAAAGAGCTGCGAAGCCGGAGGTGGCGAGCGTTCCCAAATCGATACCGAGTCCCAGGTTGAGGACCTCCACGGTCATGGCAAGGGGCGTTCCCGTAGTGGTTATTAGTCCACCAGTACCGAAGTGATTATTGACAATGGAAAATGGACCGTAGCCAAGCGCCTCCAACGCCTTGCCGGCCGCCACGCGTACGACGTTGTGTTCGATTCGCAGTGCGGGAAGTCCTGGCTCGTATGACGGGCGGGCAAGCGCGGCGCTTAGGTCTTCCGAAGTCTTGGCCCAGACGGGATCCGAAGCCGGCGAACCGAAGGTCGGAGGTGTTGCCAGCAATACCAGGATACCGGCCCGGTTATCAGTCACACTCTGCGCGGCTTCGAGCGTGTCGAGCGACCAATCGCGAGTCTCACGAATCTGGTTGCGACTGATATCCGCCATCTCGACATTGAGCACGAAGATGCCGCAGGCCTCGGTTCCCGGCGTCTGGCCAAAGTCAGTAATCGTGTTGTCGCGGATGATGAGATTCTGAACATCGGGCAGGCTGATAGCGCCATAGCCATAGGAAGAAGACTGATCCCTGACCAGTGGATTGAGCAGCGTCCGCGAGATCGTGTTTGCGCCAATCGTGAGATTCTCGATGCTCACGACCTCAGCCGTAGAGGTCAGGTCGAAGAACCCGACCGGACCGATCCCGCAGAGTCCCATATCGGCGATGCTGTTGCGGTCGATATGAATGTTCAACAGCGAGCCGCCGGCCACAATCGTGGTGGCGGTTGAGCCGGAACCTTCACTGCCGGGAATCTGAAGCGTCCACGTGTCATTACATTCATCTTCCGGAGCGACGATCAGGCCGCCCAATGTGCTCGTAGGGTTCCCGCTTTGATCGAGAAAAACGAAGTTGCCGAGGCTGATGCCATTTCGACTTCCACCGGTAATCTCGTTTTCCACGACGAAGACGTCGCATGATGGTCCCGCTACCTGGATTCCACCGGGTGCGCGTGTCCGACTGGACTTGCCCTCAGCTTCTTCGATTTCGGAAAGCACCGAATCGGTCTCAAGGGACGGCATCAGATCGCTGACGACATTGGCTCCGGCCCATTCGAGCAGGATTTGATCCTGCAGGCCGACGCGATTGTGCTCGATATAGATCTGCTCGCCGCTGACGTAGACGGCCGCCCACTCGCCCCGCACATCTTCCATCGCGATTCGGCAGTCCGCGATTTTCAGCATCTCGACGCGCGAGGCAAGGATACCCGGCGCCGTCGAAGCCGTGACGACAATGTCCTCGATAGTGACGTCGGTATCGCCGGAATCGAGCCTGCGCAGGAAAATGTCATTGGTTCGGGCAGCGTTCGCGGAATCGCGTTGGACCTGCTGAGGCGCGGCGCGATCCAGCAGGATACCTACCTGACCGTCATCAGCCTCGACCCCGAACGAGCGCAGCTCGATGTGCTGAGATCCGACGACCGTAACCACGCCATTAAAGCCGCTGGCCGTCGCAAAGGCCGCCGGCGCGCCCTGATTCTCAGCACCCGGTTGCAACGATTTTGAAGCGATCCGCGTCTGGTAACCGCAACCGCGAATCACCACGTCGCTCATGTTCTGGACGATGACATTCTCGAAATAGCGGCCGGGCAGGATGCAAACCTCGCCGCCATTGCTCGGCAGCGCGTTGATTGCTGCCTGAATCGACGAATACTGACCGCCGGCGCCGGCCGTCACACTGCAGCATCCACACCCTCCCTCGCCCGAAGGATTCCACGGCACCCGGCAGTCGGGGTTGCTGGTGGACGATCCGAAAGTGACGATTGAGAGCTTGGTGTAGTGATGATAGATGCCGCGCGGCGGGGCGGAATTGAGTTCCTCGACAGAGCCATCCGCAGTGCGCGCGGCGAAATTCCAGAAATCACCGATGTTGAACGATCCCGAGGAAGGATTCAGGCCGAAGCCAACGGTAATGCCGTTTTCGAGAATCAGGATGGTGCCCGGATTGGGCACGGGAATCGCGCCAGTACTGCCGCTCGCGCCGAGATCCCACCAGACTGTCTTGCCGTCCTGAAGATAGACTTTGCCCGACTGATCCCAGCGCCGTATCCGCGTGTGACGATCAGGTGATGTGTTTCCGTTCGCATCGACCGGGAAACTCACCGCGGGCGGAGTCGCGGCGGCGGTGTTGACCGTCGAGGTCAAGGTTATCGTGCGCGACGCGACGTCGATGCTGTCGATCTGGCATAGCACGCCCGGCTGGCCCCATAGTTCGGACCAGTCATCGAGGATCTCGATCCAGTTTCCCGGGGCGAAGCCCAAGACCTGATCACGTCCGAGGCTCATCACAGCCAGCTGGCTGGCGGGGTTCTTGGCAGAGTCCGTTGTCGCGGTGATTGCAAGCACTCCGGTCTCGACCGCGGCGTTATCGCGCGACCATTTAAACGTGGCCGTGCCTGAATTGAGATTCCCGGTTGTGCAACCCTGTCCGGGCTGATGAATCTCGACCCGATAGAGCTGGTTTTCGACTCCCGTATAGCCAGTCCCGGTCGTCAGGCAGCAAGGTCCGGCTGTCGGATTGGGAACGACACTGGTGGAGAGCTGGCCGGCCGATGTCACCGGCCATGGAATCTGCGAATCCGGCGTGGCGCAGGTCCAAGGCGTGGTGAGCGTCGACGGAAAGGGCATCAACTTGACTTGCCATACCGTCTGCAGTCGTCCAGTGGTATCGACCCCGACCGCCTTGTCGACGAGATGCGGATCCTCGAGGTACGTGATCGGCCGCATCCATACATCGAGGTAGGCGAGAAACTGGCCGGTGCCGGTGGGGATGGTCGCACCTGGATAGTAGGGCTGTTTGGTGAAGTCGAGCGGGTTGCTGTCGGCTGATGGTGGTGGTTGCGGCGCGCCGGAGAGCTCGGTGAGCGCAGCATCCCATGTTGCGTCTTTAAACTCGCCGTGGTTTTCAGCTAGCAGGCCGTCAAGATACATCCGGCCCCGCCCGATCGTGATCGTGTTCGCCGGACTCGACGTCGCGGTGATCTGGAATGCGAACGGCGTCGTCGCCGGGTAGACGGCATGGCCGAGGATGTCGAGCGTGCCGGCCTGGATGCGGCGCGAAATCTCGGCGAGCCATTCGTTCCAGTCCGAGTCGAGCTGGACGCGCCCCTGCTCCATCACAACGCCGGAGAAGTTGCGCCAGGGGTCGAAGGTAATTCTGCTGATGTCGAAGCTCAAAGTGACCTCCTGTCAATCCCATCACGTCTGGTAGATGAGCCCGAACTCCAACCCCACGGGCAAATATTCCTGCATCCGGATTTGAAGGTCGCTCTCACGCTGCGGCGCGAGCACGAAGTGAAACGCACCCATCTCGGAGCCGTCTGAGGCACCGCGGCGGATCGAGTCGTCGGTCGCGGGCAGCAGCTTCGCGTAGGCCGGATGGCCGTAGCGCAGGCTGAAAAACAACGGCATCGGCGATGCCAGCGCCTGCTCGACGCACTCAAAGCGGCGGGGGGTGACGGCGTTCACCGGAATAAAGCTGAACCGCACGCATCCCTGCTGCTTGCGATCGGCAACGAGGCCTGAAACCCATTTGTCCGCGGCCGCGAGCGCCGCCCAGATGATGCTGTCCGAGATCATCGCGAACAGCTCGGCATGAACCTTCCCCACCACGGTGCATCCCGTGAGCGTGAGGCTGCCTCCGCCGCTGGCGCCGTCCAACGCGGCGTAGGCGACTTGTGTGGGATCAGTCGCGTCGATGATGCTGTCGCAGAAATTGATCGACGCCAGTGCGGACGCGCGGATCGCACCGACGATCGCCTTCTGCCCGATGACCTCGACGGTCGAGGGCTCGACGATGATCGCCGGGGCGCTCGGTTGAGTTGGCGCGCCGGTCGTAGCGACCGACCATCCGGGAACGAGAGTGCAATGCGTGAGATTTACCTTTTCCAGGAGGCTAATCGTGCCGCCGGGTCTGAGCGCCGAAAGATGCAGCAGCGCGGCTGGAGGAGTCCCGCTCCCCGGTATCATGTTGGCGGCGGCCGCCACGACAAAGCCGTTGAGGATGAAGGTACTCGTCGCGTCGCCAGTTAGGTCGATCTCGCCGTCGAGCATGAGCGTCGGGCGGGAAAGATCAGCGGCGCGGAGCTCGAGGGTCGTTCCTGCGGGGAGATCGACAGTGAGCGGACCGGCGATCGGATAGGTCGTGCTTCCTGCGACCTCTACGGCGATCGTTGAGTTGAGAGGAAATTGGCCGATCGCGTAATTGATCGCGTCCTGGAGCGTCGCGTACCGCGGATCAGGGAACGGAACGACCCATTCGTCGTTGGTGACGACGAAGCCGCTGCTACGCGAATACTCCCCGCCCCCCATGTCGGCGTTGAAGCCGTAGAAGTAACTCACAGTCAGCAGGGGAGCGGACGATCCCGCTGATGGTGGAGGAAGCGCGATCCGGCCGAGTTCGGGATCTACAACCGCGGCATACAGATTGGTTGTCGGCAGATTCGCCCAACTCCCATCGGCTCCAGACAGATTGGCAACCTGGATCTGGTAGGGATTGAGTGGCTCGCTGTTGAGATAGAGGACGAGGCTGTTGTTGGTGCCGTAGTATTGTGCGCCGACTCCTCGCTCGAGGTCGGTGCACAGGACGCGTCGCCGCAGGCGATCGGAGACGTTGAAGGGTTCGGCCGCGGAAGTAATTTCCTCGCCCTGCGAAACGGCCCGATGAAAGAGCGGGATGTCCATCTCGAGCGAGCTGAAGCGGTAGCAGAGCTGGCCGGTTCCAGCATTGGTCGCGGCGGCGGTCGCGGGTGCGTCGGTTATGCTGTACGCGCCCAGCGACCACAAAAAGATTCCGATGTTCTGGATATTGTAGCGGCCGCGGCCGGAAGCGATGCGCCGGACGTCGACCTTGTGCGCGGTCAGGTCGAAGCCCGTGTCGATGTAGAGGCCTGGCTGCCAACGCCTTAGATCGGGAGCGTAGTGATTGGCGAGGCGGATGTGATTCATGTATTGCGTGTCCGCCAGCACGCGGAAAAACTCGACGGCGTGCGCGCCCCAGCCGGTCACGTCGCGCGCGAGTTGTTCCATCACCAGCACCGTTCCCTTGCGGCGCCGGAGCGAGATCGTAGTGGCAACTTCGGTGCGCGGATTGTCGATCGATGGCGCGATTCCGTGCACCGACTGATAGCCGATGAGATCACCGATGTATGGAATGACCCACTGGGCGCAGGTCTCGATGAATTGATCGTCGTAGAGCTGAGCGAGATCGTATTCGACGGCTGCGATCTGTTCCGCAATAACCATGAGGAGAGACTGCAGCGGTCCGCGCGAGGCTTTGGCGGTCAACTGTGTGAGTTGCGCCTGCTGATCGGAACTCAGCTGCGTCGTCAGCGACTGCGCCGTGAGTGTGTTCAGATCGGCCTGTTCCGCGGGCGTGAGCAACTGCATCGTTTGCGCAAGCTGCGCATCTCGCAAGCGGTAGACCGCAGGCACGAGCTGGAACAGATCGAAGCTCAAGTCATCACCCCCAGATTGACGTTGATTGGATTCGGATCGAGGACGAGGATCTCAGCCGCATCGGGCAGGGCGCCGACCGACGCCACCGGAATGTAAGGACAGATAGTTGTAGGCGAACCCGCACACGGACGCGGCAAAGGTGTGGTCAACGCACTGGCTATCCAGGCGTTGTACGCCGAGAGCGAAAAGCCGGCGCCGCCGATATCGCCCGCGTTGCTCGTGGCGACGACGCCGAGTTGGGTGACGTTCACTGCGACGACGCCGGGCACGCTCTGAATCAGCGTCGCGACCTCGTCGCCCGATACGCCTTGGCCGAACGAGCGCGATTCGAAACTATAGGTCTGCTGCAGCAGTTGCATGACGGCGGCTTGCACGGCGGTCGCGTTGTATGACGGGCTATAGAGAATGTCGGCCGAGAGGCTAAAGGTTGTCTCGTAGAAAGTCTGCGCATAAATCGCAACGTTGGGGTTGCCGTAAGCGGTGAGTGCCGCGACCAGGTAGCCAAGCGTTTGATTTCCTGGCGGTAGAGCGACGCCGTTGGCGCCCGCCACCGTAAGGAACACGCCGCGGTTCGCACCGTTGGGAATCCAGATCGCGAAAGCCTTGGCGATACCCGCAAATGTCGCCGCGAAGTTCTGATAATCGGTAATCGACACGGCACGCCCAAGAGTCAGCACCGAAAGCGGCGCATTGGCCCGGATATCGTCAACTGATTGCGGATCTTGCCCTCCGGTCGCGCTCAATGGATTGATCACGCCGCTCACGCCCAGCGGGCGATCGATCAGAGTCGTGATAGTTCCCGCCGCGACGTTGCCAGCCGATCCGATACCGATTCGATACTGCGCCTGGATGTTTCCCTGGCCGGTCGGCAGCATCGCACCCTCGACCCCGTCGCCGAACTCAACCTGCGCTGCGCCGCCCGGAAGGTTGAGAGTGGTGAACACCTGCGCGGTCGGCGCCTGTTGGTAGAGGCTCGTGACCCCCGTCCAGTAGACCCCGTTGGCCGTAACCTGGAGCGTGCTTTGGCTACCAGTCGCAGTGGCTGCCTGGACATAGGTCAGCGGCGACTGTTTCAACGTGAACTGCTGATTAGGCGTGGACGCAGAACCGCTGCCGAGCACCTCGACAACCGACGCTCCGGCGGTGGCGCCAACTACGTTGGCGTTCACCGTAGTTGCATAGCGGTCGTAGCAATTGAGCAGCGGCGACTGGAGCAGAATCCTGGTATGCGGGAAGTTTCCGGTAACCATCGTGACGGAAGAGACCAACGCGTATTCCTGCACCACTGGATCGCTCGAAGCGGAGAGCCCGAGCTTGAAGTTGGAAAGCGCGGTCGTAACCGTCCCGGTCCGGCCCGTGGGATCGGCGACCGACAGCGTCGCTGTCGCGCTGGAGGTGCTCCAATTCGGAATCGAACCGTCTTTGTTGAGGTAATCCGGTGGTGCGAGGAGCGTCAGGATCTCAGCCTGCGCCAGAGTGACGCTCGAGGTTGGATCGTCGTCGGGAACGAAGCTGACAGTGGTGGTCTCGGGGTTCGCGAGATTAACGTTGAGCTTCGGGTTTTTGCCGGTCAACGCGATCACAGTTGCACCCACGAGGTCGGGGCGCAGCACCTCGAGGTCCAGGAACGTACCATACAGTGGATAGTCCAGTGGAACTTCGTCGACGGGAAGCGACTCGCTTTGCGCAAGAACAGCCGTCGAGCGAGTGGAGTCGTAGTAATTCTGAAGAGCATTGTTGGTATCGGTGACGACGCGAGTCAGCTTAGAGCTTACGCCGTAGTCCGATCGGGAAATCGTGGAAACCGTCTTCAGCTGGTAGAGGTTGAGCTGCGTTGAATTGGTCCGGGTAGCAGGGAGCGACAGCGCCATCCATCCGCCAGCGGCGAGCTTTGAGTAGACCGCGTCGAGATCGACCAGGCTCGATTGCGCGAGATTCAACTCGGAGGAATTGTCGGTACCGAAATCCCAGTCTGTGACGCCGTTTTCAGTGACAACCAGGTTCGCATTTTGCAGCTCGCAGAGCGTGGAAGCCGCCAGCATCAGCGGGTTGATGGCGTTGTAACCAAAGAACGATGCACGCTGACGAAGCGCATAGACGACCGGATTTTTCTGTGCAGGCGTGCCGTAAGCACCTCCGAGTGGTTCCACCCAGGTCACGAGTGTGCGCTGGTTAACGGTATCGGGCTGCACCGAGGTGAGTGGACGGACATCCCACTGTTCACTGGTAACCGAATCGAAAGCTCGCTCATCGCCGACGATCAGAATCGAATCGCCGGGCTGGAGCTGGGTTGAAGTGCCGGCGAGGTACAGCCAGGTCTGACCTTGCTGCGGAACCCAAGGACATCCGGTTTGCACGGGCAATGCGTTCCAGTCGGCCTTGGCCAGCACGTCCGCGGAGGTCTCGAACGTCTGCGGCGTCTGGCCCTGAGCGGGCGCGCTCTGCACTTGCGTGCCGGCGGGGATCGTTATCGCCTGCGTCGTTGGATCGGTTGGCAGCCCGGTAGCGGCCTTGAGCGTGAAGGCAAGATAAGTAGACGCGGAAACTCCTGGGGACGGCTCGTATCCGATGAGCTGGCTCAGCTGTGTGAGCGAGTAGAGCTGCGTGGCCGTGCGCAGGTAGTTCTCGTTCGCCAAACGCTCCTGGTAGAACGTCAGGATATCGAGCATCACCGCGCTGGCGTCGAGCAGCGCGATACTGAAGTCGTCGTCATCGCGCGTCTTCAAAGCGGCCAGCGCCGGATAATCGCTGCTCGAAAGCCGCGCAAGCATCGACTCCTTGAAGGAGGTCCACGTCCCCGTGCGATAGCTGATGGCTGAGAGCCCGGGAGGGTTGCTCTCGCCCCGCGGCGTCTGCACGGCGATGCCGGCACAGCAGCCACACGTACAGTTGTTGAGTCCGGTGCAGTTCACTTGCCACCCTGCATCGCGAACGTCAGTTGGCCGTGATTGGGAAAGCTCGGATCGTTGTCCATTTGCGCGACCTGGAAAGGCCCGAGCGGTATCTCGCCGATCTCGAGATAGCTGTTGGTTTCGATACCTTGGGGCTGGAAGACGGTCGCGGTAACCGTCTCTACGCCGGCCACAGTCCGTGCCGCGGCGTAGATTGGGCTCAGGTAGACGGTCTGTCCGAGTTTGAAATTGCCGGGGGCAAAGAATGCGGGCTGGCCATTGGGCAGAATCCCGCTGCCCAGGACCTGGGCGAGTTGCTGCTGAACGTCGCTTTGAAAGTAATCAGGATCGACACAAATCGTCAGCTCTATCTCGAGCGGGACATAGTTCGGACCCTCGATTTTGAGATCTTGTCCGGCAAGTCGATAGCCGTTGACGTATCGCGTGAGCGCCTTGCGCAGCGAGTTGCTGAGACTCGTCGCGCCCTGCGGCTCGGCGGTGATGAACACCGTGTACCAACTGCCGGTCCATCGCAGCGTTGCGGCGGCGTCCTCGACCTGCGAGCTCGCAGCTTCGGTGACGTTGACGTAGTCGGCCATCGTGATCGCGCGCTCCTGGGTCATGAAGGCTTGCGGTGTGCGGCGCTGAATCTGAGCGTTGGTCTCGGGATCAACCCCGCCAGTGGCAGGAAGCGGGTTGGTGCAGGCCACGATTCGCGGATCGCCGGCGAACAGGATCAGGCTGTTCGCTCCGATGTTCCCGGCGGTGCCGTTGCCGATACGATAGACGGCGGTGAATGACATCGGGTTTACCGGACGCAACCCATTCGTGTCATCGCCGAACCGCAAATACGCGGTGCCGTCGTATTCGACCTCGACGACGAAGTTCGTGTCGGAGGGTCCCGAGCCGAGGAGATCGGGGAGAGGGGTCCACGTCGCGGAAACATTGTTCAGCGTGCTGGTCAGCGTGATCGACGCCACGGCCTGATTGGCGTCGTAGTTCATCAGATCGTAGGCGGAGAGGCTCGGGTTCGGTTGCTGCTCAAAGCTGCGCACGGTGATGAGGTCTGAGGCTGCGGCAATGGTGGTGGTGACATTCGCCAGCGACACGCCGTTGAATTCTTCGACCACGATCGGGAGCGATACTCCCACCCCGCCCGACGATGGCTGGAAAACGAGGAGCAGGTTGAAAATCGTCGGGGTCTGGAGATTGCCCTGTGCCAGCACCGCGAACATCGGCGGCCACGAGAGCGGGTTGGTAGGCTGCAAAGTGAAGTAAGGATTGTTGCTGGCGTCGAGCAACTGGAAGGTGCCGCTGTTGGGAAGCTGCTTCGCAGTGCTCGGAAAAGCTGTCGGATTGCTCGCGGGCGGCGTGAAACCGCTGGGAACGGTTACGAACCGCGACAGCGAATTTATCTGCAAAACCGCGTTGTTGGGTCCTGGCCCGAATGTCAAGTTGGTAAAGCTCTCGAGCACAATCGAAGCGCTCGTCCCGCCGGCGTTGAAGACCACCGACAAGTCGAAGTTGCCGGGATGAGCCGTGTCGGCGGCTGCTGCAATTGCGAAATATGGCGGCCAACTGAGCGGCGCGTCAGCCTGTACCATCAGGCTCGCGTATCCATTGCTGTCCATCAGCGTGACCCAGCTCGTCGAGAGCAGCGGAACAGGGGTTGCCGTCACAGGCGCTCCCGCCAGCGGAAGTTGGACCGCCTGCGTCACCGGACTCTGCTGAAGCATGGGGCGATAGCGAACCGGAAATGCCTGCGGCGCCTGCGGGTTGCATCGCGCAGTTAGTGACGGCGGATAAAACAAACTCGGCGCGGGGACGGTCCCGAGCGAAGTCGCAGGCATCTTCAATCCCTGGTCGGCGAGTACGACATTGCCGTAAACCACGCTCACGTTTGTGAGTGTCTGTTCGAGGCCGCTCGAGTTCAGAAACGTGGACGAAATGCAGACCGGGAACGGCAGCGCGTCGTCGCTCGACCACTGAATCTCGGTGACCGGCGTTGGCAGTTGCGAGGCCGACGTTATGGGTAAGCCCGTGCCCTGCTCAAACAGGGGATCGACGAGCGGCTGCCCTTGGCCATTCTGTGTCGCGACAGACGTAAGGCGGATGGCGCATCGATGGCGCAGGTCAGCGTCGGCCGCATTTCCGGTCTGAGGCCCCATCACTTCCTCAAAGATGAGCACGTCGCCTGCCTGCAGATTCGGGTAGCTTCCGAGCAATGTCGCTTCGGTCGCGCCTTGCGGCAGACAGCAGTTCGTATCGCCCCAGGTGTAGAACTGCATCTGGTTGAGTTCAGGAAACAGGTTGGCATCCTGCATCGGCTCGAAGGCAATCACGCCCGCGTCGAGCGCCGCCTGCTCGTTGCCCGCGCCGCTCGCGAGCGTCGCCGGCATGCCGGGCATCCTCGTGTAGAAACGCGTGAGGCTGTGATCGAGGAAGACCGGCTCCGTCACGGTCAGCTGGATCCACGCGCGCGCGTTGCATCCGTCGTGCACATGGTAGTCGACCAGCAGCGCATGCCGTCGCAGCGAGATTCGGCTACGCGCCGTAAGCAGGTAGGCTTCCGTCGTGACCGCATCCTGCTGGTAGCTCAGTTGGTCACCGACGTACGCGACCAGTTCCGCGAGCATGACGCCGACGTCCGCCTCGCTGGAGCCCTGCCACGCCGGCATGAGTTGATTCAGACGGTCGAGCAATATCGTGCGGAACGAGCCGTAGTCCTTTGCGAGGTAGTTTATCGGCGGTGGAACGGGAGTATCCGGAGGACAATCGGCAGGCGGCGGCTTGCAATCGAAGTCCGGCGGGCATTCGACCTTGAACGAGAACGCTACCTGCGCGAGCTGCGGATCGAATCCGCTGAGCGCTTCAGTAACGTCGAAATTATCCTCGCTTGCCTGCGAGGCATTGTTGACGAGTCGGAAGGTGTAGGGAGAAAAGTCGCCCGCCGCGCTGGTGCGGACGACGAGGATGTTCGCCGGATTCGGAAGCGATGCGAAGTATGCGACTTCGCTCGGGAGCGCTTCTGGTGGAGCAGGTACCGCGGGCGCAATCCATTTCGCGGTGATGCCTGTGATGCTTTCGCCGCCGGTGATTAGGACATTCGCGGGCGTGAGATTCGTGGGCGCGGGCTTCAGGCAATGAACCAGGAGCGTCTGCTGACGTGGACTTCCCGCAGGCGCTTCGTCATCGAGCACCTCGAGATAGTCGATGCCGTTGAGCGTGGGATTGCCCAGCACCGCGGCTCTGCGGCGGTCGTCGCAGCACGCGTAGATCACGCGTTGTCGCCTCCGTAGACGAAGGTTTGAACTTCAGTGACTTCGGTGTTGAGCGGCGAGTATGTGACAGTGACGGTGAGCGTCGATTCCACCGCCGAAGCGACGACTGATATCACCTTGATGTATGCGCTGAGCCACTTTTGCAGCGCGCCTTGCACCGTAAACTGCGTTGCCGCGGCCATCTCGACGCTGTTCGGCGCGAACGGGAGTTGCAGCAGGCCGCTGCCGAAATCCGGCAGGTTCACCCGCTCACCTGGTGAGGTGAACAGAACTTGCTCGACGAGTTGCCGGAGATAGTCGCCTTGCGGATCGAGCGTTCGTCCGCGTCCGTCGAACTGGAATGGAAAGTTTACGTTCATGGCCAGTTTGCTCGTCAGGTTGCGAGAGCCAACGTTTGCGCTGAAACCGGTAGTAACGGCGTGCCGGTCGGTACGCAGACGGAAACTCCGGTCATGATCGCGACGGGTTGTCCGTTGGACATGACCTGTGTCGCACCCACCACCCACTGCCCGGTGACGCACGGGCCGTTCCCTGTCGGCGCGACGAACGCGCAGCCCGCGACGGCATACGGCGCGGCGATCGTGGCGATCGGCATGCCGGAAACGAAGACGTTCGGGCTGGGGACTGTTGGAATCGCCTGGCCGCCATGCGCACAAGTGACGACCGCGCCCATGTGTAGAATCGGTGCCGGCATGATCAGCTCCTCGCTCAAGGCCCGACGACGGTCAGAGCCGTCACGTTGATTGCGACCGTGGGACCGACGAGAGTTATCGTCGCGCCCTGGCCGTTACTGATGTAGATGCCCGTTTCGTTGACGACGATCATGGCGCCACTCGCACCCTTCAGAACGATGCCGCCGGTTGCGGGCGTCGGTGCGCTGTCGCTCAGAATGATCGAGTTCTGACCGCTCGTCTGAAGCACGATATTCTGGCCGGGCGGAATAGCCGGCGGCGCGGTGGCGAAGACCGGCACTTCCCCGACCAGACCCCAAAAACCTCCGGTCCAGATCGGATAGTCGGGATTTCCCTGCTCGAACTCGATCCATACCTGCGATCCAATCGGCGGCACCATGAAGCATCCGGCCTGGATGCCCGCCACCGGCATACAGGGCATCGCCCAGCTTGAAGGTGTTTCGCCGAGCACGTCGGGCACCTGCGCGAGGATTCTGCCGGTCTGAAGCGGGTCGATATTTTCCACCACGAGGCCGCGATACTTGCCGTAGTAGCGCTGGCTCGGGACGCTAATAGGTGTGGGTGCTGCACTCATGGATTCACCGAAGAGACTGTTGAGACCAGGCCGTTGCGGGTAAGAGTGAAGCTCTGCTTGTACTCCCCGCGCTTAATCTTGTGAGTGACGCTTTTGACGTAGTAGAGGCCGTCGAATGCTGGCCCCGCGCCGCGGACTCCCACCAGCTTCCGCGCGCTGAGGACGCCGCCGTAGCGCGTCACGTCGAGACTGCCTTCGCAGGTAACGGCCTCGGCATTCTTCGCCGCCGCGGCCAGACCCAGCATGATCGCCTGCGGGATCGGCAGCTTCGCCGCGTCGTCGCGAAAGGGCTTGAGATCCGGCGGCAGAAGATTTGTCGGCAGCGGAGGGATCGCTCCGAGCGGCGGATTGAGCGGCGTGATGGGCGGGATCGGAATCGGGATGCTGACGCCGGTTTCCTGGTTGTAGATGAAAACCAGCGGGATCTTGTTTTGCTCCTGGTCGAAGGTAAAGTGCATGCTCTCGACGTTGGTGTACGCGTCCATATCGACATTCAGCGCGGACTGCACTGGTCCCACTTTCACCTGTGGGCCCCAGTACGCCGTGGTCGTGCCGACCGCCGGACCCGGCTGAACGTAAAAGACGTAGCCAACCTCGTCCGCCATCGAGCGGATGTACTGAAGATCGGTGCCCTGCTGGCCCGGGATCTGATCGATCGGCAGCGAGATATCGATGAGCACACTCGGAATAATCAGTGGCAACACGCCGTAGAAGGCATACTTGGCGAGCAGCAACGCGACGCGCGCTTCGCGCGGGCAGGCCGGAAACGGAAATCCGCTCCAGTTCGACTGGTCCATCAGCGCGGTCAGATCGCGCCCGGTGATAGTCAGCGTCGAGTTCGACCCTTTGTCGCCTGGAGACAACTGGTTGTTAGTGACGACCCCATCGATCAGTACGTTGGCGACCCCGTTGACCGTGATGATCAGGATGCAGCGCATGAACAGTAGCGGCATCCCGCCCGTGAGCAGAAACAGAATTTGCAGCGGTGACTGCTTGTCGATACTGAAGACGAGCTGGAAGCCGCTTGGGCCGACGTCGTCGATCTTAACCTCGACCGAGGCCAGCGAATCGAGCACCTCGCGTGGAACCGTGGTCGGGATGATCGGTCCCATCATCAGGGTGAGCTGAACGCTGCTAAGTTGCACCGATACCTCCGGGCACGCCTTGCGGCGTCGTGATATTCAGCACCCGTCCCTGAGTGGCGACCAGATCGTGCGGACGGATTGCGCCGTTCGCATCGCAGATGAGCCAGAATACCAGCGGGTCGCCGAGATACTTCGCGGCGATCTGATCGAGGCGATCGCCCTGATGCACGGTGTACTGATTGATCGTCGCGTAGTTCGGCGCCCCGGGCTGCGGCACGATGCGGCGCGCGAGGTACGCAATCACCCGTCCATTGGGTGCGGTGTATTGCAGGACGCCAAAGCCGTAGTACCTGCTGTCGGTTGGAAACACGACCGGAGGAATGACCCCCAACTGGTTCATGGCCGCGAGCGGATAGTTCATGGCAATCCTCCGAGGCCCAGCACGGTGAGCGCGACCGAGGTGGCTTGCGCCGCGAGCGATTCCTTGCTGGTCAGGTAGGACATGAAGAGACGGCCCCCTGGATGCTCGAAGCCGAGATCGTCGATCGTGAGCACGCGCAGGCCGAGACTGACCTTGGCCCGGATTGGATTGAGCTGAACGTCGAAGGCCTCCTCGGTGATCGAAAAGTCCGTGAGCCTGACCGGCACAACGCGGCTGCTGCTCCAGACGAAGAGCGTCAGGGGCTGTTCGAGCGGGATGATTTCGAGCGTTCCGGCGTTGGCCATGCTGTCGTCATTCAGCAAGGTTTCGACCGTCGGATTGATCAGCATCTCGAGTTGGGCGAGCTGGGGATGCAGTCCGTATTTCACCGCGAGCGGATTCTGGTTCGGAAACTCGAGCTGGTCGGTCGCGTCGAGTTCCGCCTCAACCTTGATTGTCTCGATCGCGGGACCGCGCAGCCGCAGCGCATCCACGCGGACACCATCTTGTCCGCCGGGAGTCGACTGGATCTGCAGCGTGCGTGACAACGAGTCAGGGTTGTATTGGAGTGCGATGACGCTCTGCACCACGGAAGTATCCGGGTCGAGCGTGACGATCCCGCCCTTCACCAGGCGTGGAGATATTGGTGATCCGGCCATACGATCTTCCTTTCGTTAGCTCAGCGCCCTCGCTCGTTCAGTTCCGGACCGTCGGGGGAGTGAAATCTCCCTTCGCAACCCGGTCGTCCATTGTCTTGCCGTCCGCGTCGAGCAGATCGCCGTCGGTTTCTTTCCATCCGCCTGCGTCCGGGTCGAAGCGCGCCGGCCTCACGGTCCAGCTCAGGCTCTTGAGCCGCTTTTCCGCGGCGAGCGCCCGCTGTCGCTGGTCGGCCTTCGAAGCTTTGTCGTCGAGCGGCGGCAGTTCGTTCGAGTCGTAGGTCGCTTTGATGTTGTAGTGATAGAAGCGCTTGCCGCTGGCGACGGCCTTGTTGAGCTTGCTTTCGACCTGGCTGTTCATCCGCTGATTGACCGTGTTCGTGATCGGCATCATGTTTTTCCACTGCCCAACGCCGCCCAGACGCATGCTCAGCAGGTGTCCGCGTACGTAGTATTTTTCTTTCGGATCGCGCAGATAGCCGAGGTCGTTCCATATCGGCGGGTCGGTGTCGTTGGGCTCAGTGCCTGGTTCGCGATTGGAACTGAGGTACGCGTCGGCTTCCTGTCCGCCCCCGAGCGAATGCTCGCTCTGCGGATACGCGATCAGTTCCTGCGGCGCGGCTTTCGCCTTGAGGTGGTCGAGCTCGTCTCTCAGTTGCTCGTAGATCGAGCTGCCCTTGGCATCGTCAGCGGGCTTCTGCAAATCGCCCTGCCGCCACTTCAACTGGCCCGCCAGTTTCAGGATGGTGGCGGTTTGCTTGGGCGTCGCATGAACGTCCTTCAAGTAGTGCTGCAGTGACGTCTTGCCGCTTTCGATGAAGACCTCGGGATGGTCGCCTTCGCCCTCTACTGTGATCGTGTGTTCCTCTTCGCCGAAGAAGAACTTCTTCGGCTTCTTCCACCATTCCTTGACCGCGGCGAGCTTGCCGAGGAACGCTTCCTTGCCCTTCTCCCACAAGGCCTTGGCTTTCTCGACGATAATATCGAGGACCTTGTCGATCGCGTCGTCGATCGGTTTGCGGATGTTGTCGATGATCTTCCGAATCGCCTCGCCGATTCCCGAGAGGTCGAGCAGATCGGCAAGGAACTTGAGGATGAGCGGAATGCTGTTGCTCATCGTGTCTTCGATCTTCTGTGCGGCGGAGCTGATTTGTCCGTCCAGGATGGCGGCGAAGGAATCGACGATAGAGTTGAGGAGCTCGACAAACTGGGTGGCTTTCTCGACGAAGAATTTGATGGTCTCGTAGATGCTCTTGATGATCTCGATCGCGTCGCCAACCGGATTGCTAAGCGCGATCACATGCTCGATGCCGACCTTGACGATCTTTGTGACGACCCAGTCGCGCGCCGAATCGATGACTGAGTCGAAAAGTTTCGAGGCCTGTTCCTGGATCATCTCCCAGACCGCAGCGAATCCCTCGTTCTTGATCCGGGTCAGCACCTTGGCGGCCGTTTCGAAGAAGTAGACCGCGTCCTCGCCGAGCTTTGCGACGAGCTGCGGACGGCGCTCTTGGTAAGTGAGCTTGAGGACGCGCAGCACCATGTTGAGGATGCTGGCGAAGTCGAAGCTGTCGGGAATCTTGAGACCGGGCAGCCCGATCTCTTCGAAGATCCAACGCTTCAGCCCGTCGCCAAGATGCCGAAGGATGTTGTTGCCGAAGTTCTGGAAGCCGGTCTTCACCGCTTCGAGCAGGTTCAACGCGAACTTTCCAGGATCGGCGGCGATCCTCGAAATCAGCGCTCCAGCCTTCTTGATAAGCGCCCAGATTTTCTCGCCGAGCGGAAACGACTCGATAACCGCCTTCAGGATGAAGTTGAGTGCCTCCCGGCCCAGCCGCGATGCGAGTTCGATCAGCTTGTCGAGCGGTTCTTTGAAGATTTCCTTTATGCGGTTGAAGGACTCGATGAAATTGATCGTGACGGCGTTGATCGCTCGGTCGATCAGGTCGAAGAAGTACTGCTTGCTCAGACCGAGATCCTCGAACTGAGCAAGCACCCACTGGTACGCGGCTTCGATCGCGTTAGCGGCCTTTTTCAATTTCTCGAACAGCGCCGGGCCGCCGTCGAAGAGTTTCAACACGCCTTCGGTCAGATTCGTCGCGTTGCGTTCCACGCGCTCGCCGGTGATCAGATCCTGCTCTGCCACGACGCAGAAGAGCGGATAGCCCCTGAGCTCGCGCAACTTGCCAAACAACCACGCCTTGGCATCGTCCAGTCCCCAACGTTGAATGTGACGCGGCGCGGGCCGTGCGACTGGATAGTGAGAGCGCTCCGGCGGAGCACTCTGCTGAACGACGTGCGTGAGCTCGTGAGCGAGCAGGCGCCGGCCTTCAGTGGTTTGCGGAGAGAAACGGCCGGAGGCGAAGACGACGTGGTTGCCGACAGTGTAGGCGCGCGCCGCGAGCATTCGAGCCGAAGCGGCTGCGCGCGCGTCGCTATGCACCCGCACTTTGCCGAAGTCGAAGCCGATACGCGTCTCCATGAAGCGCCGCGTATCGTGGTCAAGCGGCTGTCCCGAT
>JASHQJ010000534.1 GCA_030037595.1 Candidatus Binataceae bacterium | reverse complement strand
GCGCGATCTTTGTCAAATTTTGTCGGGTCTAGGCGGGTCATCGCTGCCGAAAAACTGTGGGGACTTTTGTGGGGACTCTCAACAATTCGCAATATCGCTCCATATCGGATTGGAACCGGGTAAGCATGCCAATGCCCCTTCTCTCCCAAGCTGCAGAGTGATACGAAGTGATATCATACGTGTGATTTTGGCCTTTCACGCTTGGGGTGCGTGTGGTCGGCCGTTCAAATCGGCTCACCCCGACCAATCAATTCTCCAACAAAATCAATAGTTGATAGACCATTGCATTTGGGCTGCCGATCGTTGAATCCGCGCTCATGAAGTCCATGTTCAACTTCTGATTGGGCCGCGTCGCTTTTGCTGTCGCCATTCACGATTGCGGCGCCAGTTTCTTGCGCAGCTTGGTGCGCACTGTGAACCCATCTCGGTGTACTGGACCACCGGCGGCGCGCTCATCTTCAAACTTTGACTTCCCGTAATCTGCCCGTGTCCACGTCGAAGATGCAGCCGCGTACGGGGATGTCTTTGGCAATCCAGGGATGCGACCTGACTTTCTTGATCTGCTCCCGGGTATTTTGGTCGGGGTCCTTATAGGAGAAGAACCGCATTGGAGCCGGCGAAGAATCTCCGGTCGAAGCGCTCAGGTTCGCGTTCAGCTCTTCATCTGTGAATATCGTGAACCCGCAGCCGGTGTGGTTGAGAAGCAGTATCTCTGTGGTTCCGAGTATACGGTTGGAAACAATAAGTTCCCCGAGAACATCTTCTGTTACCGCGGGTCCGCCGGTTCGGATGACGTCTATATCAGCTTGCGGCAGACCCAGGATTCCAGGGAGGTCTGAGAGCCGTGGATCCATGCAGGTTACAACCGCTATTTTGGGGGTTGGATGCCTCCCCAGCGTTGGATCGTAACTTTTTGCATAGTTGCGGTTTGCTTCTAGCGCCTTATCGATAAGACTCATGGTTTTCCTCCTGACGGGACTGACGATGCGGCCAAGCCAATTTTTGCTGTCGTTCTTTCGGTCACGCCGGTCAGATGCTGTTAATCGGGATCGGTTACGGCGGACGTCGCCTCCCATATGAAACGCTTTGGTTATCCATTGGGTATCGTATGGGCTGAGTCCGTTATCGGACTGGCGCCCTTTTCCGTGACCGGCTGCCGTCGACGCTGTGTGAGTTGAACCAGCGCTCCGAGCACCGCAAGCGCGGCCGAGCCAATGCCCCAGACTAAGCCCGCAAGCGAATAGCCAAGAAAGGCGTCGGCCGACAGCTTACCAGGACCGGTAAATGAGAGGATCAGAGCCGCCACTCCGACCATCAAGACGTATTCGTAGCCGCCGTTTGTCTCGAAGAAACCTTTTCTGATGTGAACCGTTATGGCAGCGACCAGCATCACCGAAGCCACGAGCGACGCGCCAAGTGGGGTCAGAAGCCCGATAGCCAGAAGAATCCCGCCGCTGGTTTCGACCAGTCCCGCCATTAGCGCATGACGACGGCCTGGGTGAAATCCGAGTCCCTCCATAAACTTGCCGGTTCCCTCCAGCCCAGCGCCTCCAAACCATCCAAACAACTTTTGAGTTCCGTGCGCAGCGAGCGTCAGTCCGACCGTGAGTCGTAGCAATAAAAGTCCCATATCCATGTCTCACCTCATGTTGATTGAAGTGTTCATTGGCCCGACGACTCAATTTTTGAGAAACAAACTGTCCCGGCTCCTTCATGAGAGCCTGCCGGGTCAGATGCTTGGTACCGAGCGTGCGTTACGGTTTTTACTGCTGATTATTTTGGTGCGATACCGTCGCTCAACCACCACACAAGGCGACGGCATAGAACCGAGTGGAGACGAGCTCAACTTTACGCTGAAGGAGACAGTGGCGGCTTCATCCTTCGCGGGAGCGCTTGACCCCGAGTGAGCGCATTCTGGACGCGAGCGTGCTGGAATTCATACCGAGAAGTTCCGCCGCACCGCCGGGGCCTCCAATTTTCCAGCGTGCATGCTCGAGGGCGGCAATAATATTGTCTCGCTCAAGCCGGACTAGATCATCAGAGCGCATTATCTTCGGTGGACTCTGCACTTCGTCGCCGGGATTGTTAGCGGCCCCAGCCTTGGGAGCCGCAGACTCGGTGTGAGCCAATGCGAGATCCAGACGCATGCGTCCTCCCGTGGCTAGTATGATGGCGCGTTCGATCACGTTCTCCAGTTCTCGAATGTTCCCCGGCCAGTCATAGTCTTTCAAAACCTCAATGTCCTCGTCAGTCAGCCGAATCTCCGGCTTATTCAATCGCCCGCACGACTGCGACGAAAAATGGGTTGCAAGTTCGGGAATATCTTCTTTTCTCTGTCTGAGCGGCGGCAACTCCATGGGAAAGACGCTTAGTCTATAATAGAGATCGTGACGAAAGCGCCCAGCCGCCACTTCCTGCCTCAGGTCACGATTGGTCGCAGCCAGAATCCTGACGTCGACTTTACGCGTTACATCCTCGCCCACGCGCTCGAATTGTCCCTCTTGTAGGACACGGAGCAGTTTCGCCTGATGCGCTATTGGAATCTCTCCGACTTCGTCTAGAAAGAGCGTTCCCCCGTCGGCGTGTTGAAATCGTCCGACGCGGTCTCGCACGGCGCCGGTGAAAGAGCCCTTGGCATGCCCAAAAAATTCGCTCTCGAAAAGCTCCGAAGGGACCGAGCCGCAGTTGACGCGCACCAGTGGACGTTCGCGGCGTGGGCTGCGCGCGTGGATCGCAGATGCGACGAGCTCTTTGCCAGTGCCCGATTCGCCCAGTATCAACACAGTCGCAGTGGTCGGTGCGACCATCTCGATTTGCTCCAGTACGCTTCGTAGCGCGGTACTTCGGCCAACGATCTCGCCGAAGGCCAGCGCGTCTCTCACCTCTTCACGCAGATACTCTCGTTCGATTTCCAGCCGGCGCCGGAGCTGGTTGATTTCCTCAAAGGCGCGCGCGTTGGCGATCGCAATCGCGGCGTGGTCGGCGAAAATTCTAAGCCAACCGAACTCCTCCGGGTGAATCTGCGCGCGGCTGAAAACTGCCAACACGCCGAATGTTTCACCCTTGAAGGTCAGGGGTTGCCCCGCAAAACTGAGAATCGCCTCGCGTTGCGCCCAGTCGGGCCGCGCGATCCATGGGCTTGCCGCCAGGTCATGATTGATAAGAATCGGCGCGCCGCCGGCGCCTATCACTCCAACTTTGCGCGCATTGAGCGGCATCCGACAGAAATTCCCGTTGAGACGCGACCAATCTTCTCCTGTGGCAATCGGATTACCGGCGCTTGCAACCAGATGAAGGCATCGAATTTGGTCAGGACACTCTTCGCGCAGTCGGCATGCGCCGCAGATATCGCCCGGCGCCACGAGCCACAGCCGCGCCAAGGCGACGTCTTGCTGGGCAGCGAGGCCAGACACTATTCGGCCAAGGACGGCGTCAGCCGAGCGTGCTTCACCAACTGTCAGCGCGAGAGATTGGAGCGCTTGAGATTCCATCCACCGATTAATCCGTGACAGCGCCGTCAGCGTTGCCAGCCAAACGCGTGGTCGAGGAAGGCCCCGCAAAAAAATTCGCCTGGACGGCGGATGCTCAAGGAAAGCACAGGCACGAGATTACTGCAAAGAATGGTGCGACTTGGCGGGCGAGCCCCGAATCGTCACGCGCGGTCAACTCTGTGCGCCTCCCCATATGCCGCGTCAACCGGACCAGCAATACGGATGCGGCGCCGCCCTCTTAGGTAGGATGGCAATGTTGTGCGGGTCGAGCCCGAGCCGTGACGGCGCTCGTGATGCTCGTTTTTCTACTTAGTAAAATCGGCAAAATTCCCTCGGGCGATGTCGTCACCGGCGATACCTTCGCTCGGATTCCTCAATCGGATAACCATTGGCACTCACGTCCCGGCGCCGCATGAGACCGTCGTCGTTGAACTCCCAATGTTCGTTACCGTGAGTGCGATACCATTGACCGTTCGCGTCGTGCCATTCGTATTCGAAGCGAACGGAGATTCGGTTCCCCGTGAAGCACCAAAGCTCTTTCATCGATTGGTAGTCGAGCTCATTTTCCCACTTCCGTCTTAGAAACGCCTTGATAGCCTTCCGACCCTTGAAGAACTCGGCACGAACGCGCCATTCCGAGTCGTCAGAACTGGCCTGAGAGACAATCTCTGGATCGCGGCTGTTCCAGGCGCGTTCGGCAGCTTTGACTTTCGCCAGCGCACTTTCCGCTGTGAAAGGTGGCACAATCCAGTTGCTGATTTGAGCGCTCTGAACATCTCGGTTTCTCATCCGCCGCTGATTCCTCCTTGACGAGTGCCCGATTCTGCGATCGACGACAACCGGTGCGTCGCTCTCGTCTTCGACGAGCGCATAAGCGCAACGGACGTGCCACCCATTAGAAGACGCGTTGCCTGACGCCTTGTCGAAGAATTGGGAGGAAAAAATTGATTTGTCAGCGACGAGAAGTGAGATCTAACAAAATCCGTGAAATCTCGAGCGAGGACCGCGCTCCGTACTCTGAGGCGGGCGGCAAAGAGCGCCAGCTTATCACGTAATTCATGGTTGCCTCTATGATGGCATCATCGTTGCTCTTCCTGCCATGCGACGCGGCGACGGAGGTCATCCCATGCTCAGCAACAATGATGTTGAACGTGAACTGATCGAAGGTTTGCGCAGTGGTGATCGGCACGCTTACGAAGAGTTAGTTCGGAGATTTGGTGGTCGATTCTTCACCACCGCGCGGCGCTATCTGAGATCGGAAGCCGACGCCTGCGATGCAGTTCAGGATGCGTTTCTTTGTGCGTTCAAATCGATGCACACCTTTAACGGTGACTCCCAGTTATCAACGTGGCTCCATCGAATTGTTGTGAATTCGGCCCTCATGCGCTTGCGCGCCAGGCATCGAGCGTTGGCAAGAACCAGCATAGAAATCGACGATCTTCTGCCGCGGTTCGATACAAATGGCAACTGGATCGAGGACAGTCACCTTTCAGCGCCACCAGAAAGGTGTATTGAAGCTTCCGAAATGAAGGCAATCGTCCGAGAGTGCATTGGGCTGTTGCCAAACAATTATCGAAGTGTCTTGATCCTGCGCGACATCGATGAATTTGATACGGAGGAAGCCGCAAACTTGCTGAATCTTACATCCAGTACTGTCAAGGTTCGCCTACATCGCGCTCGCCAAGCGCTCAAGGTTTTATTGGAGCGACATCCAGATTTTCGGACCAGATAAATCAAGGTCAATCATACTGGGCGGATAGCGCCGGTCATGCTCTAAATCCTTGAGGTACGGTGCCTTGCGGCCGTCGCCGCGTCGAAGATGCTCCGCCAACTGCTTTCTGAGTCAACCCGGCCTCTCTCCTCGCCTCAACGAAGACCTGTCCGAACGTGTTTGTTCTGTTCCCTCTCAATGCGACTCCGATGCGGCTCCGCCCCTCTCGCCTACCGCGAGTTGCGGTCGGGTCGCCTCGGCGCTCACGCCCCGAGGCTGCACCGATCTTGAGTGGCATTGAGCAGCCTGGACCGCCACCCGTCATTCGTCCTCATTTTCGCTTGGGGTGCGTGTGGTTGGCCGTTCAAATCGGCTCACCCCGACCAATCAATTCTCCAACAAAATCAAATCACGCAGATTTGAATGCTCGTGGAACGTACAGTTCGGAGGAAGCAGCTATGCTGACTCTGGTCAATCGCTCCACTTATCCCAGTGAATTACCTTGGAGATCGGCTTGCGCTTGACCTTGACGAAATCGTTCTGCGGCCAGCCCATGGGGATCATAACGCCGAATTTTATCTCCTTGGGAATTCCCAGCAGCTCGCGTAGCTCGTTCTCCATAAACATATGGAAGGTCGTGAAGGTCGTGCCCAAACCGAGCGAGCGAGCCGCCACGATGAGGTTCTGCGCCGCCGGGTAGAGGGCTGACCACACAAACTGCTCGATCGGCGCGTTGGGCGGATAAGCTACGGGACCGCAGACGAAAATGATGGCCGGGACCTCATTCAGCGTCTCCGCCAGATGCACGGCGCCCGCAATCATTCGACTAGTGACCTGCCCGCTTCTTGGCACTCCCACACCCATCGCCTTGAATCGCGGCGCGAGCAGATCGCGGATTTTTTGCTTTGCTTCGGGATTGCGTACAACGATGAAGTCCCATTCCTGGCTGTTTCCCGGACTCGATGCGCGAGTAGCAGCGTAGATCACACGTTCGAGCAAGTCCTGTGGGACCGGATCAGGTTTCAAGTAACGAGCCG
>JASHQJ010000049.1 GCA_030037595.1 Candidatus Binataceae bacterium | reverse complement strand
CGCCCACAGTGTCTCGGCAGCCGCGCTTTCTGGTATCGCGCGGAAGATCGACCCCGCGCTCGAGTCGCCGTGATCCTTGTCCACCTTCACGTGGACGCTGAAGAACAAGAGAGCATCGTCAGATAACTTGTAGTTGCGTTTCAATCCGTCGATCACGCGCACGTACGCGTCAGGATTGAAGAGCTCCGAACCGAGGCTGATTCCTGCCAGCGTCACGTACCAGGGCTTCGAGTCCGCCAGCCAGTACATCCAGTGCGCCATCGCGGTCGCGTCCGGCGTCATCTTCGCGTGCAGTAGTTCGTCACGCGAGATTCCGAGCGCCGCGCCGAATTCCAGGTAAAGCTCAGGATGAGACCGATTGCATCCCGAGACGCGGCCGAGCTCCTCTTCAATCAGGTTCTCCACGATCGCCTTGCGCGCCGGAAAATCGTCGCACTTGGCATAGATCAGGCCGAGGATATTTGCGTTGTGGCCCTTGTTGCCGGCGAAGAGCTGGATCGCCCAGTGTCGGAGCTGCTCGCGCGAAAGCTCGCCGCGCTCGAGCTTGTCGATCGTCGGATGCGACTTGAGCGTGCGCCCATTGCGCTCGAGACGATCGATCAATGCATGCAGTTGGCGCGTTCCTTCCTGCACATCCATGGTTGCTCTCCTGTGCGCCGGGATAAACCGGCGAGGTGTAGTGAATGAAAGAGACACACGTTGAAGGGCCAGCGACCCACGACGGCCTTGAGTCATGCGTGGCTTTCCGCAAGGGAAGCGGCGCAGCGTTCACAGGGGTACATGCGGGCCGGGTATTCAGCCGCGAAAGAACCATCCTTCGGGACGCCGACGCTGTAGGAGAAAGCGGGAGGCAACACCGAGCGCATCGACATCGCGAGATGCGTTTGAGTCCCGCGCGGTCAGAGACCCCGTGCACGCACGGAAACACCTCGCACGAGAACCGGGAGGTCCTGTGTTCGCCTGCGGCTGATGGAGCTGCGGGCCGCGTCGGGAAGTCCAAGGACGCACGCCGACGATGAACGAGCACAGGAAGTCGGACGGTCCTGCAGTACCGCTGAAGTCGCCGAACAATGCCGGGCAACCGGCGGCGGAGGAGATGGACGGAAGGGGACCGGCCAAAGGGAATCCGCTTAAGCAAAACGCGCCCCGGACTCTCGGCCGGGAAGGCGCGCAAAGTGCGCTTGAGCGGGTACGTCTGGCGACAGCCAGAGATAGGAGGATGCGGTTCACTGCGCTCCTGCACCACGTCTATGACCTGCAAACCCTGCGGGCAGCGTATCTCGCTCTCAAGCGGGACGCCGCCGCAGGTGTGTATGGTGAGACGTGGCGGAGCTACGGCGAGCGCTTGGAAGAAAATCTCCAAGGGCTGGCCGCCAGACTCAAGCGTGGAGCGTACCGAGCCAAGCCGGTGCGTAGGGTGTACATCGCCAAGGCCGACGGGCAAAAGCGCCCGCTCGGAGTGACAACGCTGGCAGATAAGATCGTCCAGCGCGCCACGGTCGAGATGCTCAACGCCATCTACGAGAACGACTTCCTCAACTTCTCGCATGGCTTCCGGCCCGGACGCAGCCAGCATGATGCGCTGGACGCGCTCTACGCCGGACTGCTGACGAGAAAGGTGAACTGGGTGCTCGACCTGGACATCCGTGGCTTCTTTGATTCCATCGACGACGGCTGGCTGGCTAAGTTCCTCGAGCACCGGATTGCGGACCAGCGTGTCGTGCGGCTCATCCAGAAATGATTGAACGCCGGCGTGCTGGAGGAGGGGAAGCGGATGCAAGTGGAAGAAGGGACCCCGCAGGGTAGTAGCGTTTCGCCACCGCTCGCGAACCTCTATCTCCACTACGCGTTCGACCTGTGGGTCCGGGTGTGGCGTAGACAGCAAGCGCGCGGCGACATGATAGTCGTGCGCTTCGCCAATGATGTCGTGCTTGGATTCCAGGAGCGGTCGGAGGCCGAGCGGTTCCTTAAAGAACTTGCCGAACGAATGCGCAAGTTCGGTCTGGAATTGCACCCCGACAAGACCCGCCTTTTGGAGTTCGGCCCGTTCGCGGCCGAGAACCGAAGGCGCCGCGGTCAGGGCAAGCCCGAGACCTTCGACTTCCTCGGCTTCACCCACATCTGCGGGAAAAAGCGGAGCAACGGAAGGTTCACGGTGCTTAGGCAGACGATTCGCAAGCGGCTGCCGGCCAAGCTGGTGAAAACCGAGCTCAAGCGGCGCATGCACCATCCCATCCCCGAGGTAGGCCAGTGGTTGCGAGCCGTGGTGGGAGGGCACATCCGTTACTATGGGATTCCCATGAACGGACCCGCGCGCTTCCTCTTTGGGTCCCGCGTGGGTTGCCTCTGGTACCGCGCGCTGGCGCGGCGTAGCCAGACTGGCCGCCTTACCTGGGACCGTATGCTGCGACTCACTGACCGCTGGTTGCCACCCGCCCGCGTCTGTCATCCCTACCCTCTGCGTCGCCTCGGCGTTATTACCTGAGGCAAGAGCCGGATGCGGCAATACCGCTCGTCCGGATCTGTTGAGGGGGTTATGGACAACCATGATTCCTACTCAAACTGTCTAGGCCGTGCTCACGGGGCGCGCCTCTTCGATAGCGATGCGCTCCGCGATGCGGCGCCGGAGTTCCTCTTTGCGAATCTTTCCCACGTTGGTCAGTGGCAGCTCGGCGACAATCTCGATGCGCTCCGGCCATTTGAAGCGCGCGACCCCGCGGGCGGAGAGAAATTCGCGCAGCAGGTCGAGATCGAGTCGCGCGGTGCTTCTTAAAGTGACGAATGCGCACGCGCGCTCGCCGAGGATCGCATCCGGCATTGCCACCAGCGCCGCAGCCGTCACCGCTGGATGCTCGAGCAGGTGCGCCTCGATTTCCTCGGCGTTGATTTTTTCGCCGCCGCGATTGATCAGGTCTTTCGCGCGGCCTTCCACGATGAGGTTGCCCCAAGGATCCATCCGTACGAGATCGCCGGTGCGATAAAAGCCGTCGGCGGTGAACGCCCCGCTATTTCGATCCGATGCGTTCCAGTAGCCGCGAATCGTGTACGGTCCGCGACAGAGCAGCTCACCGACTTCTCCTTGACTAACGTCGGCATCGAATGGATCGACGATCTTGGTCTCATCGAGCGGGGAAAGCGGCCGGCCCTGCGTCGCGCACACGACATTCTCGGGGTCATCGAGGCGCGTGTAACAGAGCAGGCCTTCGGCCATGCCGAACACCTGCTGAATCTTGAGATGCGGCCATCGGCGGCGAAGTCCACGCGCCGTTGGCTCCTGCAGCCGCTGTCCGCCGACGGTAATCACACGAAGCGAGCGAAGCTTCGGGCTCTGCTGCTCCGGCAGGCCGAGCAGTCCAATCGCGATTGCAGGTACGCACGGAAAATGTGTTATCCGCTCAGCTTCGATCGTGGCGGCGAGATCTTCGGGCCGCGTCGATTGGGTCATGACGGCTCGCGCGCCGGTAAGAATCGCGCCAAGCAGGCCGGGACACGCGAGCGGAAAGTTGTGCTCGACCGGGAGTGCGAGCAGGATGCGCGAGCCAGTGTCGAGGTCCGAGACCGCCGTGGCCGCGCGCGCATTGTAGAGGTAGTCGGCATGCGTGCGAGGGATGAGCTTCGGCATCCCGGTCGTGCCGCCGGAGAGCAAAAGCAGCGCGACATCGAAAGGATCGCCGCCTCGCGTCCCAAGCGGTGCAACGTCGCCGTTGTGCTCGTTAATCGTGACACAGTCCTTCGCCGCTTCGGTGGTGAAGATGAGTTCGAGTGAATCGCAGTCTCGCTTAAGACTTCGCGCTAGGTCCAAGTAGTCGAAGCCGCGATATTGCGGCGTTAGCGCGATAGCGCGCGCATCGGCAAACGTAACCAGGTATTCCAGCTCAGCGCGTCGAAATGCCGGCAGCGCCATGATCGGTACGACGCCGACATCTGCGCAGGCGAGGAACAGGCTCGCGAATTCGGCGCAGTTGGGTAGCTGGATGACGATTCGATCGCCGCGGCGAAGTCCATGACGCTCGAGCAGCGCGGCGAAGCGCGCCGCTTCAGCGACGAGCTCCTGGAAGGCTACTGAGCGGCGCGAATCGCTGACCGCGATGGCGTCGGCAAACCCGCCGCTCGCTACCACCAGCGCCTCGGCGATCGTTTCGCGGCGCCAGTATCCTTCGCGCATGTAGCGCACCGCTAATTCCTGCGGATATGGGGTGCATCCGTCGAGCATCGCCTAGTCAGCGGTTGGCGATCGCGCCCGCCACCATGCGAAAGCATTCATCCATGATTCTGCCGCGCTGCTCATAGTCGCGGGCCGGTTCGTACCAGGTGTAGAACCAGTTCATCGCGCCGAACAGCAGCGAAGTCATGATGCGGCTCTGCTCGCGATCGAGGTTGGCATCGCGTGCGGCGGCGTACTGCTCGAGAATTCTCCTGCATAGCCGCGAGTAGTCGCGCTTCAGCCGCGCGATATCCGCCGCGTACTTGCCCGTCAGCGAATCGGCCTCGCGCACCAGCACCTTCATCTCGGCGATGTTGCTCATGTGGTACTCGAGATGATTGCTGATAAAGGCGCGCAACCGCGCTTCGGGGTCGGCGGTCTCGTTAATCTTTCGTTCGGCGGTCGCGAGCAGTTGCTCGAAGGCGCGCCGCGAAATCAGATAGAGCAGTTCCTCCTTGTTGCGGAGGTAGTAGTAAATTCGCGGGAATGAGATTCGCGCGCGCGCCGCGATATCGCGGATCGAGGCGAGGCCGAAACTTTTCTCGGCGAACACTGCCGCGGCGGAGCGCAGGATCAGATCGATATTGGCATCGTAGCGTTCGTCCGGCGCCATCGCGCGCGCGGGAGATTTAAGCCGCGGCGCTCGCTTGGGCAATTCCTCGACGTTCGATTTTCTCAAGATGGCTTCCCTCCGGCCCTCAGCGTCGACGCGCGGGCATAACAATTATGCCCGCGCGCGGAATCCGCCTCTAGCTGAATCGCCGCCCGGCCGCAGGATCGGGAATCGGGATGTCAAGCTTGCGCAGCAGATTGTTTACCTCGGTCGTGAAGTCGTCGCGCATTTGCTCGTTGGTGCGTCGCCGAAGTCCCCAGCGGACGTAATCATATTGGCGCTTCGAGCCTGACTTGCCGAACATGTCGAGTCCCGCGGGATACCACTTGGCGAGATACCTGATCAGGCGTTCGCGTCCGCGTTCGCCCTCACGCGCAAGATAGCGCCGCATGAAACGATATCCGAGAGCGGCGTGCCCCATCTCTTCTTTGTGCACGCGGCCAGCGATTTTCGCGAGCGGCTCGTAGCTGCATCCGACCCACTCGTGACCCATGTAGGCGCCCTGGCGGTCGGCAAAGAAGCTGAACAGTCCGTATTCGATCCAGTCTTCGGACTGATCGCGCATTTCGAAGATATAGATCGGCATCGGCGTCGCCATGAATTCCGCATCGACGTTGGTGCCGAGGTCCTCGAGCAGCTTCATCCAGTAGCTCGCGTGGCGCACCTCGTCGGACCAGAACGCCGCGTATTCCGCCTTGTCCTCAGGCGTGGGCGCAAGCGCGAGCGGCTTCATCAGCGTACGATCGGCGGCGAGCATGTACTCGGATTCGATCCGCGCTTGGATCGAGAGCATCCGGACGAGCAGTTCCTTGTAGTCCGTGGGTAGGCCGTGAGGACTCGTGAAAGTGATCTGACTGTCGTTGGCTGGCTGGCTCATTCTCGTGTCTCGAGCGAACTCGCACCACTATCGAGTTCAATTTCACGTTCTGAACTATCGTTCAGATATCACGCGCAGGGGAGCGCGGGCAAGCACCGTGTCATCCCGCCATCGTAAGCCCGCCGCTCACGCTGATTACCTGCCCGGTTGCGTAGTCCGCGTCGCTCGAGGCAAAG
>JASHQJ010000533.1 GCA_030037595.1 Candidatus Binataceae bacterium | reverse complement strand
AAATGGGTGCGCGGTCTTAGGTTCACCGAGTTCGACGAGCGAGGCTTCTGGGAAGTTCGCGGCTATCACAACCACGCCGACCCCTGGAAAGAGGAGCGCTACTCGTTCCAGGAAGATTCCGAGGAATAGCGGGCCACGCCCGTGGCTCCGTCACTAGATCGCGAAAAAAGCCTGGCGCGGTTTCGCGCCGAGGAATTCGATCTCGCTGTAGTTGGTGGCGGTATCAACGGCGCCGCCATCGCGCGCGACGCCGCGATGCGCGGACTTCGGGTTGCCCTCGTCGAGCGCGGCGATTTCGCGGGGGCGACGTCCTCGCGATCGTCGAAGCTGATTCACGGCGGCTTCCGTTATCTCCCCCAGCACGAGTTCGGCCTGGTCTATCACGCGCTCCGCGAGCGCGAGCTGCTGCGCCGTCGCACGGCGCCGCATCTCGTCAAGCCGATTCGCTTTCTCTTTCCGATTTACAAGGGCCGCGGTTTCGGGCGCTTCACGATGGCGATGGGTCTCTGGCTCTACGACCTGTTCGCGCGGATTCCACGCGCCGAGCGCCACGAGAACCTGAGCGCCGCGAGCGTGCGCGATTACGAGCCGACGCTCAGCCGCAACCACCTGACGGGCGGCGCGCTCTACTACGACGCGTGGACTGACGACGCCCGTATCACGTTCGAGAACGTGCTCGACGCGAGTTTGCATGGCGCCGCCGTCGCGAATCGCGTCGCAGTCGAAGAGCTCGCGGAGCGCGAGGGCAAGATCGCGGCCGCGAGCGCCCGCGATCTTATCGGCGACGCCACGTTCGAGCTGCGCGCGCGCACGTTCGTCAATGCTGCCGGCCCCTGGGTCGATGAGGTCCGGCGGATGGACGACGAGTCCGCACTGCCGAGCGTCCGCCTCACGAGGGGCGTGCATCTTGTATTCACGCGCGAGGCGCTGCCGGTTCGGCAATCCCTGGTGCTCGGCGACGAGGAGGATCGAATCGTCTTCGTGATGCCGCACGAGCGCTACGTGCTGGTCGGCACAACCGATACTGATTACGCGGGCGACCCCGCCGCGGTTAAGACTGAAGCCGCCGATGTCACTTATCTGCTCGGCGTGCTTGCGGAGAGCCTGCCCGGAATCAAGCTCACCCCCGACGATATCGCGGCGGATTTCGCGGGGCTCCGCGCGCTCGTGATCGTGGGCCACGATGAATCGCCATCCGCCGTGCCGCGCGAGGAAGTGATCCTGAAAAGTCATTCGGGTCTGATCTCTGTCGCCGGCGGCAAGCTGACGACGCATCGCGCGATCGCCGAGAAGATCGTGAACCAGGTGATGCGTGAGCTTGGATACGCGGCTCGCCGATGCCTTACGCGAAAGACTCCGCTCCCCGGCGCGCGGCCGCTGAAGGCGGGAGAGGAGGGCACTGTGCCTTCACTTAAGGGCCTGTCGCGTGAGGCGCGTGAGATCCTCACTGCCCGTTATGGAACCCGCGTAGCGATTCCCGCGGCGATCGCGCTGGAAGATCTCGCGCTTGAGCGGCCGCTCGCCCCCGGATGCCCCGCAATCGCAGCCGAAGTCGTCCACGCCGCGCGCAACGAGATGGCGCACTCGATCGACGACTTCCTTGTGCGGCGCACCGCGCTCTCGTGGCGCTCGCCCGCGGAGGCGTACGCTGCGGCGCCGGCAGTTGCGAAGCTGCTTGCGTCGGAACTCGGATGGTCGCGCGAGAAGGAAAGGACCGAGCTGGCAGCATTCATCACTGCCCGTGGTGGCCGAATTGCCGCGCGCATCTAAAACTGCGACCCGCGAGTCGGCCGCCGCGCTCAAGGCGCGCGCTGCACGAATCGCGAAGACGCTGAAGCGTCTCTATCCCGGCGCGCGTATCAGCCTCGATTTCAAAACCGCATGGCAGTGCCTCGCCGCGACGATTCTCTCGGCGCAGTGCACCGACGAGCGAGTCAATCGCGTGACGCCCGAGTTGTTCCGCCAGTATCCCGACGCGCGCGCGATGGCCAACGCCGATCCGAATCATGTGCAGGAGTTGATCGTGACGACCGGATTCTTCCGGCAGAAGACGCGCGCGCTTATCGACGCGGCGCGCTCGATCGTCGAGCGCCACGGCGGCGAGGTTCCCGTGGAGATGGAAGACCTCGTCAAGCTGAAGGGTGTCGGCCGCAAGACCGCTAATGTGATCCGTGGCCACGTCTTCGGCAAGCCGGGCTTCGTGGTCGATACGCACGTGCGCCGTCTCACGTATCGCCTCGGCTTTACCAAAAGCGAGGAGCCCGACGAGATCGAATCCGAGATGGGCGAAATTCTGCCGCCCGCCGAATGGACCGAATTCTCGATGGCGCTGATACTGCACGGCCGCCAGGTATGCTTCGCGCGGAAGCCCAAGTGCGATGAATGCGAACTAAGGCCCGATTGCCCACAAATCGGCGTCGTCGAGGCGCAAAAAACCAAGGTAAAACCTGGCCGTTCCAGCCGTATTTGAACATCCCAATCGAAATGCAATAATTCACAGACCATCTCAGTCCGGCCGTAAATTTCAGTTCCGTGAAGCTCAAAGTCGACGACATAACCGCCGATGCCCGCGAAATAACCTTCGCCGAGCCCGAACAGGACATCAACCGCGTGCTCGAGCAGGGTCCGGTCCACGAATACCGCCTAAAGGAACCGGTCGAGGTCGAGCTCTCGTACTATAGAAGCGGGATGGACCTCTTATTGTCGGGACGGATAAAGGCCCGGATCGCGGCGGATTGCGCGCGATGCGCCGAGGAATGTGAGACTGCGAGCGACCGCCCGTTTCGGCTGGTTCTATCGCCCAAGGTGGTCGGCTACGGCGAAGAAACCGATTTAAAGGCAGACGACCTTGAGTTTTCGCTCTACGAGGGTGACGAAATCGACCTAAGCCCGCTGATTCGCGAGCAAATCCTGCTGGCGCTCCCGACCCGTCCGCTATGCCAGGAGGATTGCCGCGGACTTTGCCCCAGATGCGGGGCCAACCTAAATCGCGTACAATGCGATTGCCGCACCGAGTGGCTCGATCCTCGACTCGACGTGCTGCGCACGATTAAACTTCAACGTTCCTGAACACCTGCTAAAACGTAAGCTTCCAGGTATTTTTTCATGCAGGCACCAAAACGACGCACTTCGCATTCCAAGAAGAATAAACGCCGCGCTCACGATGCCCTCCGGGCTGTTAACCCCGGCACCTGTCGCTCCTGTGGCGAACCCGCGATGCCGCATCGGGTATGCCGTCATTGCGGCGCGTATCGCGGCCGTCAACTCGCAGAAGCCGCGGAGTAGCGCGCAAATAAAGCCGTGAAGATCGCGCTCGACGCGATGGGGGGTGACCTCGCCCCAAAGGCGCCCGTGGAAGGGGCCGTGATGGCCGCGCGTGACTTCGGAATCGAGGTCGTGCTGGTCGGAGACCGCGACATAATCGCGCGCGAGCTAGCCGCCTACGACACCGCCAACCTGCCGATTCGAATCGAGCCAGCATCCGAAACGATTCTGATGGACGATTCTCCGCTCGAGGCGGTGATCGCTAAGCCGCGTTCCTCGATGCACGTCGGACTCGACCTGGTCAAGCAGGGTAACGCCGACGCCTTCGTCAGTGCCGGCAACTCCGGTGCCCAGATGGCTGCCTCGATGATGGTGCTCGGCAACCTGGCCGGCGTCGATCGCCCCGCGATCGCATCTGTGGTGCCCACGCCCGAAGGCCTTGCGCTGCTCGTCGATGCGGGCGCGAACACGGAGGTGAAGCCGATTAACCTCGCCCAGTTCGCGATCATGGCGAGCGTTTACTGGCGCCACGTGCGCAATGTCTCTCGCCCGCGCGTTGGAATCCTCTCGAACGGCGAGGAGTCATCGAAGGGCACCGATCTCACGCGCGCCGCCGCCGCGATCCTGGCGCAGATGCCATCGTACGTTAACTACATCGGCTACGTCGAAGGCCGCGATATCAACCGCGGCAAGGCCGACGTGATCGTCACGGATGGCTTCACCGGCAACGTCGCGCTGAAGACGATGGAGGGCATGGCGTCGCTCATGCTCGGCAGCCTGCGCGAGGTGTTCAGCGGCAATTGGCGCGGTCGCGTCTCGTACTTGCTCATTCGCAAGTATCTTTCCGCGATGCGCACCAAGCTCGATCCGCACGAGTATGGCGGTGCGCCGCTGCTCGGAGTCGCCGGCGTCTCGCTTATCGCGCACGGTTCTTCGAACGCGGTCGCGATAAGAAATGCGGTCCGCGCCGCAGCGCACGAGGCGCTCGTCAAGCAGGTCAACCCAGAAATTCTCGATCTGCTGGCGCGTATCCGGCCCGCCGTGCCGGTCAAGCAGGCCGGAGGCAAGGGTATCCGCGCGTTGTTCAGCAGAATGCGCGAGCGCCTGCAACGTCATCCGAAGGAAGGCGACCCGCAGAAGTCCGCCGAATCGCAGAAAGTGTCGGATTCGACGCGCACGCCGGAATCCAAGGTCGAGCAGCGCCCGCGTGCAACCGGCGAACTCAGCGGCTCGCGCGACGCTGCCAGTGCTCGCGTCGAGGTTCGGCCGGCATCCGAGACTGTATCGACAACGAACGGCAAGCTATCTTCGCCGGAGAAGCACGACGAAACCCACGGCGCTGATCCCACCCCACCTCAAACAACGAAACATTAGACTGGACGAGATTTCGCCGCCTGCGAGGCTCCCGCACGATGAAATTCGCATACCTGTTTCCCGGCCAGGGCGCTCAGCGCGTCGGAATGGGCGCCGAGCTCGTTCAGAACTTCGCGCCCGCGCGCCGCACGTTCGAGGAAGCCGACGAGGCGCTCGGCTTCAAGCTCTCGAAACTTTGCTTCGAAGGCCCCGACGAGGAGCTTCGACTCACCGCGAATACGCAGCCCGCGATGGTGACGGCGGCCATCGCAGCGATGCGCGTCTTCGAAGCGGACTTCCAGCAACGTCCCGAGGTCGCGGCCGGCCACAGTCTCGGCGAGTACAGCGCCCTGGTTGCCGCCGGCGCCCTCGATTTTGCCGATGCCGTCCGCGCCGTGCGCGAGCGCGGCCGCCTGATGCAGGAGGCATGTCCGCCGGGACAGGGTGCGATGGCCGCGCTGATCGGCCTCGAGCTCACGCAAGTGAAGGAAATCTGCGAGCAGGTCTCGAGGGACGGCAAGATCGCGGTGCCGGCGAATCTCAACGCTCCAGGCCAGATCGTGATCGCGGGTGATGCCGAGCCTGTGCGCCGCGCGCTCGAAATTGCCAAGGAGCGCGGCGCGGCGATGTCGGTGGAGCTCAAAGTCAGCGCTCCCTTTCATTGCCCATTAATGAAACCGGCGCAGGACGGCATGCGGCCGATTCTCGAGGCGCTCAAGATCGGGCAGTTCAGATTCGACGTCATCGCCAACGTCACCGCCCAGACGAATCGTGATCCCGCGCGCGTCGTGCCGTTGCTGATCGATCAGATCACTGCTCCCGTCAGGTGGGAAGAAACGATGGCGCTGATCGCACAGAGCGGCGTGACCGATGCCGTGGAATTTGGATGCGGCCGCGTGCTGATGGGCTTGATGCGCCGCGCGTACCGCTCGATCCGCGTTCGCCCGCTCGAAGACATGGCGTCGTTTAAGGCGCTCGGCGAGTCGCTGGCGGCGCCGTCGAAGGCATAGCGGCGGCGAAGGCGCGGGCATGGTAACCTTGCGTGGACGAGTCCTAGCCCCTATGCTGGCGACACAATTGACCAGCG
>JASHQJ010000532.1 GCA_030037595.1 Candidatus Binataceae bacterium | reverse complement strand
CCTCGTACTGCTTCGATTTCTTTTTGGCGACCGCTTCGATGTCGTCGCCAATAAGGCCGATCGGGCACTCGGACTGAATCGTGATGCCGTGGTTCAGCGGAAACAGTTCCTGTAGCTCGTCGATAATCTTGTCGAGCTTTTTGTCGCCGCCGAAGACAATGTCCTTTTCCTGGAAATCCGACGTGAACTGCATCGTGACGAAAGTGTCAATTCCCGTCGTTCCGATGTAGTAATTGCGGCGCGCCGCCCAGGAGTACTGCCCGCAACCGACCGGACCGTGGCTGATGTGAATCAAGTCCTTGATCGGTCCCCAGACCACACCCTTGGAACCCGCGTAGGCGCATCCACGAATGGTCATCACACCCGGGATCGACTTGAGGTTGGATTTAACGCTGCAATCGGGCTTGCCTTCCTCAAAGGTCGATAGGTGCTTCGCGCGCCGCTTCGCAGTCTTTTCCGGATAAGCCTCCAGTACTTCCTTGATGAGTTCCTGGTTGAATTCCTTGGTCTGTTCGGCGGTCAGGGTCATGGGGCCTCCTTGAGCGATGAAACTTATGTGCGCCGCCGCGGCTGGTGACCGACCGCGACGACGCGGTTCAGCAACTCTATGCCGCTGCGGAGGCGGCGGTTTTGCCGACGATCGATTCGTCCACCTTGGCCATGACGCCGTGCTCCATGAGCAGGTCTTCGAGCTCGTCCATGGTGATCGGCGTCGGAATGATGCCCTTGCCCGCATTGGCGTGGATGCGGTTGGCCAGCGTGCGGTAGTGATCGGCCTGCTTGGAATCAGGCGCGTACTCCAGCACCGTCATGCGGCGCAGTTCCGCGTGCTGCACGACATTGTCGCGGGGTACGAAGTAGATAAGCTGCGTGCCGAGCTTCTTGGCCAAAGCATCCGCCAGCTCGAGCTCCTTGTCGGTCTTGCGCTCATTGCAGACCAGGCCGCCGAGGCGCACACCGCCGGAGTTTGCGTACTTCAGAATTCCCTTTGAGATGTTGTTGGCCGCGTACATCGCCATCATCTCGCCGGACATGACGATGTAAATTTCCTGGGCCTTGTTCTCGCGAATCGGCATCGCGAAGCCGCCGCATACAACGTCGCCAAGGACGTCGTACGACACGTAGTCGATATCCTCATACGCGCCGTTCTCTTCCAGGAAATTGATTGAGGTGATGACGCCGCGGCCGGCACATCCGACACCGGGCTCCGGACCGCCGGACTCGACGCACTTGATGTTCTTGTAGCCGATCTTCATGACATCGTCGATTTCGAGGTCTTCGACGCTGCCCTGCGCCGCCGCCAGGCTGAGAATCGTGTCCTGGTTCTTGGCGTGCAGGATTAGACGGGTCGAGTCCGCCTTGGGGTCGCATCCGACAATAAGGATGCGCTGTCCCAGGTCGGCCAGAGCCGCCAGCGTGTTTTGTGAGGTGGTCGATTTGCCGATGCCACCCTTTCCGTAGAAGGCAATCTGCCGCAGTTTGCTCATTGATACCTCCAGCTTTAGGAGAATCGGCTGCCGCCTCTCCTCGTATTGGTTTTTGTAGCCGGGCTTACGGACCCGGCCCTCCAGCTATTCTGCAAGCAGCCTGCCAGCCCGAGTCTGTGAGGAAATGAGGTAGAATCGGGCTTTTTCGCGGGGCGGCTTTTCACTCGCCGTTTGAAGGCTGTCGTAAAGCTGACAAAGCCGTGATCAACGTAGGAAAGGACACACAGGAGTCTCGCAATTAGCGCTCGGTCTCTCGATTGCGGGACGAAGAATCGTTCTGGGAAAAACGCGGAAGATTGCCCGTGTCGATTGCGGGCGGCGTTGGAGACTAGCTCGCAGCTCTCACGTCACTGGAATCTGCGGCACCCAGGAGCGCGGCCGCAAACTCCGCAAGAGGCATCTCGATCCGTTGTATATTCTGTTCGGTCAGAAACCGAAGCTCGTTTCGAGTCGGCGCTTCGTGGAGGATCGCCCAGTGGGACCCGCTCGAACGCTTCATGATTTGGCGAGCAAAGATGCGGTCGATCTGGGTGTTGAATCGGCATCCCAAAAACAGGAAATGACGCCCGGTCCGCCTTTGCTGGACTGCTTGCGGGATCGGCGTCTGAATGTCGATCTCGGTGAGAATCTCGACGAAGTCCGAATCCGACACGATGAAGTTGGCTTCGGGCGCGATCGAGCCGAGCGGCTTGTACAGCAGCGTGTCCCAGCCACCCGCTTCATCATCGTGAGCGACGGTGCCGTCGGCATGCATACAGCGATGCCAACAGCCGGGATGTTCCGCGTGACTGACTCCCTGCATCTGCCCCCAATTGGAACGCACCGCGAGAGCCTTCTGAATCAGATCGTCGTACCAGACGTCGACGATCATCGGACAGGCGTAGGTCTGCGCAATCGTACAGTGCAAAGAGGTCGGTATCGCTGAAGCGCTGAACGCTTCTGACATTATGCGGGTCAGCGTTTTGCGATGCTTGAAGTTTTCGATGTACTGGGCGGCCGCCGTAAGATTCTTGCGCAGCTTGAACGGCACCGGGGCTTTGGCGGCCACGAATTCCGCGAGGGACGCCTGACTGGCCGGGACGGTCCTCTGTCCCAGCTCCAGCACACCCGGTCCAAAATAAGGAATGACGGTGGCTCGAGAGAGACCCATCATTATCGACTTTATGGCATCGCGCCGAAGCATCGCTGTCCTAATTGGGCTGTGAAAGCTGGCTTTGCAGCGCGGAGATTTTCTCGGCCCCGACCACGAAGATTCCGCGGCCTCCCGTCAGCGCGCGAAATGAGGTCCCGAAGCTGGCACTTAGCGCGTTGAACCACGCTTGCGGCGCGACCGGACCGGGTCGAGAGCTGATTTCGGAAACGGTGCCGTCGGGCGCAAACCGCACATGGATGGTCACGTCGCTTTCGACTTGTGGTTGTTCGTTTTCGTCCATAACTTTCTCCCGACACTGGGCGCTGTTTTACAGATAAATCGCGGAGCCCGCGCCGACGTTGATCGAGGCATCCTTTGCCGATTTCACGATGAACCCGATCTGTTCCGGGCTCAGATGGCAGTGGAATGGGAGCGCAATTGCGCGCTTGGCAACCTTCTCGGTCACAAAAAACGCTCCGCGTTTATAGCCGTAGCCGCTATAGAAGCCCTGCTGATGGAGAGGTGCGCAAAAGGGCTTTGCTTCCACACGCTCGGTGCGCATGTCATCGACAATCGCGTCGCGGCTGCTGCGGGTGAAGCGGGTCCCGAGATGCACCACGTAGACCAACCAGTTGTGCTCTGTCACCTCGGGCGCCAGGTACGGAGGCTTGATACCCTCGAATGATTGCATCGCCAGGTTGTACCACTCTTCCACGCGCTTGCGCCGCGCCAGGATCGATTCGATTCGTTCGAGCTGCGCCAGACCCAAAGCGGCAGCAAGATCGCTCATCGCGGCCTGAAGGGGCGGCGCGGCGACAAATCCTTCTTCCGCGCGCCGGCCGCAAAGCTGCCGAATGGTGCTCGCGAGGCCGCCGTCATCGGTGACGATCATGCCACCCTCCCCGCACACCAGAGGAAACGGCTGCGAAAAATCAAAGACGGAGCAGTCGCCAAAGGTCCCTACCCGCCGGCCGCGATATTCAGAGCCAATCGACTCCGTCGAATCCTCCAGCAGCGCGATCCGGCGATGCTCCGCGATTTCGCGCAACGGCCCCCATTGGGCGGGATGTCCGTTGGTATTGCCGGCAATGATGGCTCGCGTGCGATCGCTGATTTTCTCCGCCACCTTGTCGGGCGCGATGGTACCGGTCCAGTAGTCAATATCGGCAAACACCGGCCTGGCGCCAACCAGCGCGATCGCGTGCGCAATCTGATGCCACGAGTATGGTGACGCAATCACTTCGTCGCCGACTCCGATGCCATAGGCCTTCAGACTGAACATTAGTCCAATGGTTCCGCTCGCAACCGCGATCGCATGGGCACGGCCGAGATAGGCGGCAAAAGCCTGCTCGAACTTCTCCACGACGCGTCCGGCGCTGATTCGTGGAGAAGTGAGCGCGGCCGAGACCGCGTCCAGCTCCGCCTGGCTGACATCGGGATCGGAGAGCAGGATCGTGTTTTCGCCGTTCATCCGCGCGACTCCCTGCGCGGCGTCACCACAACCGCGCCGGCATTCAGCAGATCACCGGTGAGTACGGGACAATGCTCCCGAGTATCGAGCAGATAGAGATCGAATCGAGCGGCGGAGCGTATCGGATCACCCTCGATATCGCCGGCATCCAATCGCACAAAGCGGAGAGTGGGAAACCGCTCGCGCAGGGTTCCAAGCGGATTATCGGAACGATCGCCCATACCTTCGAGGGTCCGCGCGATAAGTTCCAGGTCATTTTCGCTTACGGCCATGATCTTCGAATGCCGGCTATTCGCTCAGGCGGCGCGCCTCGACTGTGATCGGCAACTGCGTGTCCGCCGCCATCGCCGGCAACTCGAGCTGCCAGCCATTGGCGAGCGTGACCTTGCCACCCCACATCTCCGGTTTTTCCATCGCGACCACCGGCTCCTCCAGGTCTTTCTTGGCCACGTAGGCGGAAAGCACCCCTTCGCGGTTTTTTCGAAGCATTACTTTCATGACTTCTCCGGCATTGGCGGACATCTCATATAGCTGCGACCGCTTGTTCTTCCGCACCCTCAAGCTCGTGAACGATCGCGGGCACCACCTCGACTACACGATGAATTTCGGCGGCGGTCGTGTAACGCGACAACGAGAACCGAACCGAGGATGACGCGAGGTCACGTCCGAGACCCATGGCGGTCAACACGTGCGACGGTTCGTTGCCGCTCGACGAACATGCGGCCCCCGAGGACGCGAAGATCGATCTTCGGTCCATCCGCGCCAGCAGCGCTTCACCATCAATGTTTCGAAAGCAGATGTTGCTGGTATTCGGCAGGCGCTGGCCGCCGCCGTTGATGTAAAGCCCGGGAAGTGCGCTCAACAGGTTCGTCTCAAGAAAGTCGCGCAGTGCTTCGACGGACTGCATCTCATCGGCCATCAACTTCGCCGCGAGCGCGCATGCAGCGCCCAGGCCCGCGATCGCGGCCATGTTCTCTGTACCGCCTCGGCGGCGTCGCTCCTGATGGCCTCGCAGCAGCATGGGCCACTTCAAGCCGGCGCGCACGAACAATCCGCCAATTCCCTTGGGCGCGTGGAATTTATGACCCGAGAACGAAAGCAAATCGACCGGAACCGCCCCGAGATTAATGGGAACGCGACCCACGGCCTGCGCCGCATCGGTATGAAATAGAACGCCGCGCTCACGGGCCATCGCCGCCAATTCTGCGATCGGAAACAGGACACCAGTCTCGTTGTTCGCCCACATGAGCGAGACGAGGGCGACGTCCGACCCGAGCGACGCCTCAAACTCGCGAACATCGATCTGCCCCGAGGAATCGACGGGCAGCAACGTTATCGCGAAGCCCTGCTGCTCGAGGTCGCGCAGCAGCATCAGGGTTGACGGATGCTCGACGACCGAAGATACGATCCGACGCCTGTCCGGCATGGCCGCCAGCGCGCCGAGGACTGCATGGTGGTTACTCTCAGTGCATCCGCTGGTAAAGATTATTTCGGGCGGTTTGGCCGAAAGCAGCGCCGCCACCGCGGCGCGCGCCGCGATGAGCCCTTCGCGCGCTTCCACTCCCGCGCCGTGCGTACTCGAAGGGTTGCCATAACAATCCGTCAAATATGGCAGCATCGCCTCCAGCACCTCGGGGGCGACCCGGGCTGTCGCGTTGTTGTCGAGATAGACGGACGCGGGATTCATTGCCAGAACTCGCGCTCCGCGTCTTTCAGTAACGGCACCAGCAGGTCGTCAAGACTCAGGTATGAACCGTAGAAAACCCAGGCCCGTTTCCGATGATCGCGATAATACAGGCGCCAGCAGCCTCGAGCCGCGGCGAATTCAATTCGCGCGATGTCGATCTCGCCGCCGGTCTTGTCGATATTGCGCGAGCAGCACGAACTCGCGATCTGATAGCCGTTCTCGACCGCGATTACTCGCGGCGTCACGTATCGATAACGCGCACGGTTCGAAAGCGATCTTTCAATGCGCTTGCGGTCGACCGCGTTGGGATGCCGGGGAGGGCTCGCCTGTGGCATCGCGCCCTTCTGGCCCTTGGTCAAGGCGGTGGCCATGTCCCTTAACCCCATCACGCGAGCGCCAGCTCCTCTTCAAAACAACCCACGACCAGGTTCTCCGCGAATTCGACCAGGTAGACCGGCGCTCCCGACTCCGAAACAGTTCCCACCCGGACGACCTCTCCGGATGCCCCGGCGTTGACCAGCAGTTCATCGGCCGGGCGGTCGGGGTAGCTCCCGTCGTTCACGAGGTCGCAGGCCGCGCATACGCGCTGGCCCCATTGGTACTTCGGCTGGCCGGGCTCGATGTTCATTTGCTTGAGTCCTCCGGGCTATCGGCGATGGACTCAAGTTCCTTACCGCGCATGCCGACACGATATCCCCGCTCTATGAAGTCAACCCCATAGATGTAGAATTGCTGAAGAAACGTGCCGATGCTGACGACGTAGCCGGTATCACCCTTCTTCACCAGCACCTCTCCGATATCGCGCCCGGGAAACGTCCCATCGTTGCGCACCAGACGGCGAGCGCGGACCTTCTGCCCGAACTCGAAACGCGGGGGTCCTTCGAGCTCGACGACGCCGTCATCTCGATTGATATCGGGCATCAGCAGCCCCCAGCCATGTCGGTCCATC
>JASHQJ010000531.1 GCA_030037595.1 Candidatus Binataceae bacterium | reverse complement strand
GCCGCGCGCCTTCATTGAAGGCAGGCACAAGCTAGAGAGGACGAACGGCGCCTTGAGGTTCACCCTCATAACAAGGTCCCATCGAGAGCTTTTGGTTTCCGCGATCGGACCGTATCCCGAATCTGCCGCGGCGTTGTTGACCAGCACGTCCACGCCCCCGAATGTCGAGATCGTTTCATCGACCAGGCGTTTCCATTCTTTTTCGTCCGCCATATCCGCCGACAGCGCGATGCATCGGCGGCCGGTCGCTTCGATGTCCGAGCGTGTCTTGTCGAGCGCTACGCGGCCTCGCGCGGCGATCGCGATGTCGGCTCCGTTTTCCGCGAGCGTGAGCGCGATTGCACGTCCGATTCCTTTCGATCCGCCGGTGACGATCGCGACTTTGTCTTTCACCGAAAAGTTTACAGTTGCCATCGTTTTCACCTTGCGCGCGCGTCAGACGGATCGGTTGCTGGACACTTGTCCCGGGAAAAATTGAGACGCTCGAGCCTCTGCATTCGTGTTCGAGATGGTGCAGACTGAATCAAGATAGCCGGCTACACGGCAGGCGTCCGACCCCACCTTCGTAACGTCGGCATCACTTCCTTTTCGAACAAGGTGATAGTCCGAAAATCGATGTTGGCCTGAAGATGGGTGACGGAACTATTTTTCAGAATCGGCTCCAGGTGGTTGAGCACCTGATCGGGAGTTCCTGCAACGGGCTGGAACGACGGGTGATCATCCAGAGCGTGAGCCGTCCCTTCGAATACGGTCTTCTGGTCCTCATAGAATCGTCGGAAGTGTTTTGTGCTCGCCTTCAACTCGGCACTCGCGCGATCGTCCCATCGCTCCGCAACTATCACGCTCGCCATTATATGGAAGTTAAATTTACCAGGATCGCGCCCATACTTGCGAAGCTCATCGGTGTAAATCTTCCAGCAAAACCTAGCCCGGCCGAAGCCGGGGATCTGCAGATGGTAGCCTTGCCGTGCGGCTCGAGCGATCATCTTGGGACCGAGAGTAGCCACCCAGATCGGAAATGGCTGCTGCACCGGCCGGGTTGTCATCCGTATGTTCGGAAAGCGAAAGTAGCGCCCCTCATGATCGAACGCGTCTTCCTCAAAAGACCGGCGAACGATCTCCAGCATCTCGAACATACGACCCCAGCGTTCCTTGGGATTGATACTGAAAGTTTCAAACTCGCCAACGATCGAACCCCCGCCAACCACCAGGTCCAGACGGCCGTTCGATAACAGATCGACGGTCGCCACATCCTCCGCCACGCGGATCGGATTGTGATACGGCGCGACCAGCACATTGGTTCCGATCCGGATCTGGGAAGTTTGCGCCGCAAAATAGGAAAGCAGCGGAAAGGAGGATGGGTTCCACTGGTTGGGAGCGAAATGATGTTCGCCGACGGTGATGAAATCGAAGCCACGCTGTTCCGCTTCGACCGCATGCCGTGCAGCGCCGCGATACAGTTCCACGAGGGGACGGCGATCCCCAAGCATACGAATGACTCCGCCACCTACTCCTATTTTCACTGAAACTCCTTTGGAGACACTCAGCTAAGACGCCTCGGTTAGACTTGCAGGTCTAAATACCGCGCTTTGACGCTTCGGCCTTGAGGACCGGCATGACCTCTCGCGAAAACAAGGTCATCGTGCGGTGAGCAGCTTCGCTCGTGGTACCGGGTGGCCGCACCTCGATACCGATATCGGTAATGAGCCCGCGCTCGCCACGCACGATCGGCAAGTATGGTTGATGATATCCTCGACAGTTCCCGCAACCGGGTCGAAGAGGCCGACAGCCTTTCCGCTCTCCCACGTGTTTCGCAACTGTTCTATCCTGATCCGCGCCGACTCTGGCGGCTTGTTCCCCTCGAGGTCGCGGCGCAACGCGTAAGTGTTGTTTACCCAGAGCGCATGAGGAGCAATCGGCGCGAAAGCTTCTTCGCGCGTCCGAGCGATATTGATCAACGTCACAAAGCCGATCAGGTAGTTTTCGGGCTGGCGGCCCCGCTCGCGCATCACCCGTTCGTACGTTCCGGTGACGTCAGGGGCAATAAGATGGTAGCCGCGCTCGGCCGCGCGCGCGACGCCCTGCGGAAAGAAGCCTCCCCAAAGGATTGGAATGCGCTTTTGTATCGGCTGCATGATCCAATGCACGCCGGGAAAGTCGTAGTACCTGCCGTGATGGTCGAACGTCTCCTCGCCGCTGTGCAGGCAGCCGGCTTCGACGCGCGAGCAGATTACGTAACAAGTGCCGACGCCTGTCTTGGGGCTCGCGAGAATTTCACTGTGCCAGCCTGAGGGAAACTTTGAGAAATCGACTGGAATAATGTGTTGCATGTTCGGTCTTACTCTCTCGGCCGATGACCTTTGTGCGAATGTTGATAATGAAGGCGCAGAAGATCAACTCCGTAGTCATTGCCATTCGGAGTTCTGACGATGCTGTGCACATGGGCCCGCGATGGTTCTTTGTTGGTGGCATGCTGATGGAATCCTGGCCCAATTCCCCCTCAAAGGAACGAGGTATCGCATCATCGCCAATGTGGGAGAGTCTTCCTGCGCGATCGGCGAAGGCAACCGTCATGCTCCCGCACTTGAAGATGTCCAGCCTGTTCTCGATGCGCGAGGTCCAGGCGGAATACGGGCAGCGATCCCGTCTGGCTGTCTTCCTTCAGCAGCAACGAGCCTAAGGTTGAGCACTACCGCTCAGGCCGCCTCTTCCTTGCCGGGGACGCTGCACACGTCCAAAGCCCTGCCGGTGGACAAGGCATGAACACCGGCATGCAGGACGCATTCAATCTCACACGGAAGCTTGCGTTGGTCTCCCACGGCCTCTGCCAGCCTGAGCCACTGCTCAGCAGCTACAGCATCGAGCGCAGCCATATCGCAAAGCTTATACTCGAATTTACCGGCAAAGCCACGGTAGCCTCAATCATGCACGGCAGCGTGAAGCAGTACAGCCGAAACCATGTCGCGTCCCTCATCTTCGGCTTCGCGCTCGTCACGCACACAATGACGAATGTGCTCTCGGAGATCACCGTCGGGTATTCGGACAGGCCACTCAACGCGCATACGCAACACGCGCACGCCGGAGTTAAACGAGGAAAGCGCGCTCCGATTCGTCAGAACGAGCCGCCCGTCGGCTCCGTCGATGCTCCACGATTTGCTCTCTTCGCGGATTTCGGCAAGATGCCGGCGGGCCTAATGCAAAAGTTCAGCGGCCTCCTTGAGGCCGCCCCAGGCACTCCTTTTTCTCCCCATAGTCTTTCTCTCGTTCGTCCGGACGGATATGTCGCTCTGTCCACAAAGAGCGGAGATTGGAGCGCCGTCGAGGCTTACCTCGATCAGTTTTACCGAGGGCAAGATGGTTGGCTGCCTCCTGAATAATTATCAGTCGTTCCATGAATGTGACCGCGGCCGTGCAAGCTCGAGCAAACGTCTCTCCGGCAGTGGAACAGGACTGCTCGAATCGGACGGCCCGCGGAAGGGTTCCCGCGTCACCCTTCCCAAACCGGGAGACAGAACCAGGGGATCCATGGAGACTGGTGCAAGGACAGAAGAGCCCTTTCGATTTAGAAGTTCGGAAGATCGTGGAACCGCGTTCGAACCATTAACTGTATTACTGAAATAACAATGGCGGTCGACACGCCGAATGCAAGCATCCCGTCGGCGGTCTCGAACGGCCCCAAAAGCTTCCATGATGAGGACATGGCTACTTCACCCGCGCCCAAAGAAGTGTACAGCATCGCTGAATTGTAAAAGGCAGATGAAAGGTGTCCGAATTGACCGCACAAGACGAATACTACCGCCCAAGTAAGGATCTCAACCAGATGCGCGGTTCCCCCGAGAAGGATGGCCGCCGATACAATTGCAACATCTCGCGAGTATCGGATACCGCTGCGTCCGAGTTGATGGTGATGCCGAATAAAGTTCACGATCACTATCAGGGCGAATGCATTCAGCACAATAGTAACGAGGGTCATTACTAAGGAAACCATTAGCGGCAGCGCAACCGCGACCTCGCCTGTCGAAGTAGTGGCCATCGTACTTATGCCTGGACCTGCACCAGCATCCGCCGAAAACGGATCAAAGCTATGCTGAAAAAGATGAGTCCGAGAACTGCTACCGCGACGCAGTTCTGCCACACCAGATCCAAACCGGCGCCCCGATAAAGCACCGCTTGGGCGAAGCCAACGAAGTGGGTCGACGGCGAAAACTGCATAATTTTCTGCAGCCTCTCGGGCATACTCTCCATGGGTGTCGTCGTACCGGACAGTAGGTAAAGAATAATAAATACGGGAAGCGCCAGCAGTCCGAACTGCGGCATCGAGTTGACCGCCGTTGCAATCATTATGCTAAGAGAGGTGATCGAGAAGAGATATATCGCGACGCCGCCGGCAAACAACACCAGCGACCCAGCAATAGGAACACCAAGCACGCCTTTTACGACTAGTATCAGCGACAGCAGGGCAGCGCAGATGATCACCAAGCCATTCGCCCAGATCTTCGCGAGCATTGTCTCGGAAGGTCGCAGCGGCATGGCCAGGAGATGTTCGAGAGTACCATGCTCGCGCTCGCGGATTACCGCGGCTCCGGTCAGGAACAAGGCGAGCATAGTGACGCTGTTGACGACCTGCATCACGCTGACGAACCATGCGAAAGTGAAATTGGGATTGAATTTTCCTCTGACTACAACATTAAATGGTGGCTCAGTCGCTTTTTCCGTGTGATATATGACGTAGGAAATTTCCTCAGTCAGAATCTGTTGTATGTAGAGCGCGCCGCGCCCAGCTTCGGCCATTGCGGTTGCATCGACGTTAATCTGGATGGCCGGCCGGCTGCCGTGCTTAAGGTCGCGCTCGAAGCGCGGCGGGATATCGACGACGAAAGTGTATTTGCCTGTGTCCATGACGTCGTCAATTTGTTCGACCGATATCTCAGCGGCCTTCATGAAGAGTGGCGGCATGAACGCATCCAGAATGTGTTGTGACAGCAAAGAGTGATCTTCGTCGACCACGGCGAGCGAGGCATGGTCGACATCCATCTTGACGTCTTTCGCCGGGCTATAAACGAAGATGGTCAAGGAAAATATAATGAGAAAAATTAGCGCGGCATCGCGCCGCAGGCTGAAGAGCTCCTTGATGCCTAGCCAAAAGATGTTTTCGAGCATCCGACACACTTCAAGGCTCCTGCTTATTTAGAAGCAACATGCTCACGACTAGATAGACGGTGATGAAGCAAGTAAGCACGACGAAATTTGGGAAGAGACTGACGAAATCACGCCCCTTAGTAAAAGCACCCAGACTGATCTGCTGAAAGTACGCAGAGGGGAAGGCCAGGCCGAATAGGCGGCCGGATTCGCCCAAAGAAGAAACCGGGGTCAGCCAACCGGAAAACTGCGTGGCAGGCAGATTACTGATGATACCGGCCGCGAAAATCGCCGCAATCTGGGTCTGCACAAACACGGAGATCAGCAATCCAAAGCTGGTGCTTGCCGTTACGTATAAGGCCGCTCCCAGCACCAGAGCCACTGCGCTCCCTTTTATGGGGAGACCAAAGAGCCAGACAGCCATTGCCATCAAGGTGGCGAATTCGATGAGCGCAATGACAATATATGGCGCCTGCTTGCCCCATAAAAATTCCAGTCTGGTAGTCGGCGTAGCATAGAAATTTATTATCGAGCCCAGTTCCTTTTCTCGTACGATTCCGAGCGCGGTGAGCATTGAAGGAATCCAGATGAGAAGGATCATCAGGTCGCCGGGCACCATTGCGAAGACGCTTTTGAAGTCCTGGTTGTAGCGGAAGCGCGTTTCGAAACTCACAGGAGCCGGCTTCGGCGTCTCATGGAGAGTCTGGGTCAAGAAATCATCGAGATAAAGCTGGCTGACGCCTGTGACGTAGCCGCGCAGGGTGTCATCGTAAAATGGCATCGCGGCGTCAATCCAGGCAGCCACTTCGGGACGACGTCCTGACCTGAGGTCGTGCCCGAACCTTGGCGGGATCTCAAGAGCGACCTTCATCTCGCCTTTTTGAAGACGCTGCTCTTCTTCGCTCTGATCGTGGATGGGGCGGTGTTCATCAAAGTAGCGCGAGCCTCTGAAGTCCTCAAGAAATTTTCTGCTTTCGGGCGAGTTATCCTGGTCGAGCGCCGCGTAGCTGACATGTTCGACATCCAAAGAAATGCCGTAGCCCAGAACCAGCAGGAGCAATGCGGGCGCCAGTAGCGCAAACATCAGTCGAATACGATCGCGCAGTATTTCCATAGCCTCGCGGCGCGCGTAGGCTGCTAAGCGCGTCAAACTGAACCATGAACTCGGAACCCGTTTACTGGTAGCGAGTGGCCGCACGGCTGTCTTTTCTTCCGTTTCTACATCGCCGCTTGTAGTTCCCGTGCCCGTTGCTTCCTCGAGCAGAGAGATGAAAGCTTGTTCGAGATTGGTCGCATGGCGGGACCGCACGATCTCTTCCGGGGTAGCCTGCGCAAGGACCCTGCCGGCATGCATCAGAGAAATCCGGTCGCAACGGCCCGCCTCATTCATAAAGTGGGTCGAGAGAAAGATGGTGACGCCGTTCTTGCGAGACAGCTCGATTAGAAGCCGCCAGAACTCGTCGCGCGCGAGCGGATCGACCCCCGAAGTCGGTTCGTCGAGAATGAGCATTTCGGGTCGGTGAATTACGGCTACTGCCAGCGATAGCCGTTGTCGGATCCCCAGCGGCAGAGCATCTGGCAAGTCATCAAAATAGGGTGACAATCCGAACTGCGCGGCGAGTTCATCTATCCGACTTTCGATGGTATCTGGCGGCAAATGAAAGAGACGGGCGTGTAACGTCAAATTCTGCTTGACCGTTAACTCGCTGTAGAGGGAGAAGGCCTGCGACATATAGCCCACTCGTTTTCGCGTCTCCAGGTCCTCGGCTTCCGGGCGGCGTCCAAACAGACGCGCTTCGCCCTCGGTGATTGGCAACAGCCCTGTCAGCATCTTCATGGTGGTGGTCTTGCCGCAGCCGTTGGAACCCAGAAAGCCGAAGATCTCGCCGCGCTCGATATGGAAGCTGACGTGATCTACTGCGGTGAAGTCACCAAAGCGCCGCGTAAGTCCTTTCGCTTCGATCGCCTTTTCACCTCCGCTCGCGACGCGTGGCGGGATTACGAATTCTTGCCGTCCCACGCGACGCTCAGGCGGAAGCAACTGAACAAACGCATCTTCGAGAGTTGATGAGTTCGCTCGCAAACGCAGGTCGCCCGCGGTTCCGGTTGCGAGCAACTTCCCCGCATCCATCGCGACCAGCCACTCGAAGCGTTCGGCCTCTTCCATATACGCGGTTGCAACCAAAACGCTCATTCCCGGCCTGCGATTCCTAATCCTGTCCACCAGCTCCCAGAATTGCCGGCGCGAAAGCGGGTCGACGCCCGTGGTGGGCTCATCAAGGATCAGCAGGTCAGGATCATGGATCAAAGAACAGCACAGCCCGAGTTTTTGCTTCATTCCGCCGGAAAGCTTCCCGGCTGCTCGGTCACGAAATGGAGACAAAGCGGTGCTGGCAAGCAACTCGTCGATTCGCGCCGCACGCTCGCTGGGTGGTTGTCCGAAAAGACGCCCGAAGAAATCGATATTCTCCTGCACCGATAAGGTGGGATAGAGATTTTTCCCCAGCCCTTGCGGCATGTACGCGATCCGAGCGCACAAATCGGCGCGAGTCCTAGCGTCCTCGACATCGTTATCAAGGACTTCGACGCGGCCGGACTGTATTTTGCGCACTCCGGAGATCAACGCGAGCACGGTGGACTTGCCGACTCCGTCGGGGCCTATAAACCCCACCAGTCGACCCGCGGGTATCTCGAGAGACAAGGAATGAACCGCAACTGTCTTACCATAGCGGTGGGTTACGCGCTCAAGGCGCGCGACCATGTTATTCGCGGAATTCATTGATGAGGCGTGATCTTCAACAACTCGACCGGTTCGCGCGCCTGAAGCTGCGGCGGCCATTCCGCATCTGGATCGACCTTGATATAAGCCATCCCCGGCAGACCGACTTTGACCCAGGGTTCGTAACGGCGAAGCAGTTTCGGTTCGAGTTGAACCTTAACGCGAAATGTCAGTTTCTCACGCTCATTCTGGGTTTCGACCGCCTTCGGGGTGAACTGCGCTTTGGCAGCGACGAACGAGACCTGTGCGGCAAGAGGCCACTGCGGTGCGGCGTCTAGGACGACCCGCGAATCGGCTCCTATCGGCACTTTGCCGGCATCAATATCCCGCAGGAAAATCGTCATGTACACATCGGTAAGATCGATGATCGTAACCACGGCACCGCCGGACTGCAGTACCTCGCCTGGCTCAGCTAGTTTATAGAGAACTCTTGCTCTTACCGGCGCTTTCAAGTCTCTATCGTTGATTTGAGTTTGAAATCGCTCGATATCCGCCTGCGTCGCGTTGATTGTGCCTTTATCGGCGTCCACCTTTGCGCTAGCCGACTGAAAGGCGGAACGATACGTTTCCATCTTGGTCTGATACTTATCTAGGTCCTCTGAAGCGATAACTGATTGTTCAAATAGCTTTGAGTAGCGCTGATAGTCTCGGTTGGCGAAGGCGAATTGGGTTTCAGCAAGATCCGCAAGCTTCTGATCCGCATTCCTAGAATCAGTGGCCTGTTGTAGTTGAGCCTGTGCCTGATGGAGCTGCGCCACCAACTCGCGCGCGTCCATGCGCGCAAGTACTTGACCGGCGTCTACGGTATCACCTTCTCGCACCAACACTTCGTCGATGCGCCCAGCGTATTTCGTTGCAACGTCAATTTCGGTGGCTTCAATGCGGCCATTTGAATAGACGAACCCCGGAGGAATACCAGGCGAGCGTAGCTTGTACCACGCAAACAGAGCAGAAACTGCGGCAACGACCATCACGCTCGCTACCACCAACCTTCTCGTCTTTGCGTTTTCCACCACTGTCTAACAGTTAACGATGCACTCGTATCGGTCGACCAGAGCAGTACCTGTCAATCGTCTCTTTCTGGACCATATCCGTGGATCGTGCGCATTGGCATGACGCTTGACTTCACTGACGAATATGTCTAAACATGACGAATATGTCAAGTTTAGATAGTGCGGCCAAAAATGCAAAGCCGAGGACAAGCCAGAAACACATTCCGAAACAAAAGGTAGTTCGAACTGGCCGACGCGAACGCCGGAAGCTTGCCACCCGCGAGGCCCTGTTGGACGCCACGCGTGAGCTTCTGTCCCAACGCAGCATGGATGCATTGAGTGTCGATGAAATCGTGGAGCGTGCCGACGTGGCGAGGGGAACCTTCTACAACTATTTCCCCGATAAAGATGCCCTGGAGCGAGAGCTGACGTCGCGAACGCGAGCTCGGATCGAAGACGAAATTGCACGCGTCAACGAGGCTGTCAAAGACCCGGTAAAAAGAATAGCGCGTGCATTCTGTAGTGTGCTGCGCTGGGGCATCACCAGTCACCAAGACGCGGCGGCGATGATGCGGCTTTTTCCCCACGCGACAGACCCTGCAGCGCCAATCAACTCGGGAGTGCGCCGCGACGCGGCGGACGGTATGAGCCAAGGCCGGATTGTCGCGGCCGCGGAGGAGGTGGTGGTCCCCTATGTTATGGGGCTTTTTGTGGCCGGAGTGAACCGCGTCCTCGATCTACCGGCCGAAGGCGTGCCGGAGTTTGCGCTAGGGCTTGGCACCATGCTCGTTCACGGGCTCGGTGTGAAGCGACTGGAGGCAGATCGGATAGCACGCGAAGCAGTCGAGTCGATTCTCGTGTGACGTCAAGGAGCATTTTCATGGCCATCAAGATTCAGGATATTGCCTACGTAAAATTCAGCGCTCCGGATCTGAACGAAATGGAAGCGTTTCTGACCGATTTCGGGATGATCCGCATAGAGCGGACCGCCGAAGCGCTTTATATGCGCGCACTCGACGGCGACGCCTTTCTTCACGTGACGTATCAGGGCCAGCCGCAATTCCTCGCTGCAGGATTCGAAACCGAATCAATAGAAGACCTCGAAACCATCGCCCGAGAGGAGAAGGCGTCGATTCAACGGCTGGAGGGTCCCGGAGGCGGTTCCGTGGTTCGGCTGATAGATCCCAATGGCTTTCAAATCGAAGTCGTTGCGGGAAGGGCCGCGGTTGCTCGAATCGATGCTCCTGTCCGGTTACCGCTAAATGACGCGAACTCAACGCCGCGGCTCAATGCCGTCAAGCGCATTTGAAAAGGGAAGGATCGCACGTTAAGCGGCTCGGCCACTGCGTGCTGAACGTGAATGACTTCCGCGAGTCGGAATCCTGGTACAAGTCGCGCTTCGGTCTAATAACTTCAGACGAGATCAATCTTGAATCTCTCGAGAAAGTGCTAGGCGCATTTTTGCGCTGTGACCGTGGATCGATTCCGAGCGATCATCACACTCTGTTTTTGCTGGGCACCGGTAAGCCGGGATTCAATCATGCTGCTTTTGAGGTAACGGATTTTGACGATCTGATGTGCGGCCATGACTTGCTCAAGCAGAAAGGCCGTCGTCACGAATGGGGTGTCGGACGCCATCTGCTTGGCAGCCAAATCTTCGATTATTGGCGCGACCCTTGGGGTCACACTCTGGAGCACTGGACCGACGGCCATCTGTTGGACGCGGCCTGGGGCTCCCGTACATCAAGCATCCAGGAAGTGACAGCCACGCAATGGGGACCGCTGCCGCCCAAGACGATGGGCTCGTAAGGAGACTTCTCGACATGAAGATAGTTCGCTACGACGATAAGAACCGCGTCAAGCTTGGTGCCGTCAAAGGCGACGGCGTTATCGATCTAACGCGCCGATTCCCGTCCCTCTCCGATAACACCGTCGAGCTCATCGAACGTTGGCGCGATGTGGAGAATATCGTTTGAGAGGGCACGCCGGATGCGGCTCTGGCAAATGTACATCTGCGCGCTCCGCTAGCCCGACCCGGCAAAGTCATGGCGATCGGCCTCAACTACGCCGACCACATCAGAGAGACAGGTCAAAAAATGCCGCCTCATCAAATCTGGTTCACCAAGGCGGTGACCTCGATCAATGGACCGTTCGATCCCATTGAGCTGCCGATCGCTTCTACGCAAGTAGATTACGAGACGGAGTTGGTGGTGATCATCGGTAAGCGCTGCAAGCATGTACCGAAGGAAAACGCGGCCGATGTTGTTTTTGGCTACTGCGCGGGAAACGACGTGTCTGTGCGCGACTGGCAGATGCAAACCACGCAATGGGCCCTCACAAATCATTCGACACCCATGCGCCCATCGGCCCCTGGATTGTTACCGCCGATGAGATTGGTGATCCCCACGATATGGGCATCCGATGTTTCGTCAATGGCAAACGGCGCCAGAACTCGAACACGGAGAACCTGGTCTTCAACGTCTACCACCAGATCGCGCACCTGAGCCCCGCCATGACGCTGGAGCTCGGCGACATCATCTTTACGGGAACTCCGGGTGGGGTCGGACTCGCGATGCGACCGCCGCAATGGCTCAAGGCCGGCGATAGAGTGCGCGTCGAGATCGATCGCATCGGATCCATCGAGGACGAGATCCAGCCTGAGCGCGCCAGCTAATCTGCTTCAAATCAGATGTGACAGCAGGTGACGTATAAACTCGTAGAGATCGCAAGGCAGATCGCGCCCGAACTGGAGAAGGCTGCTGCCGAAGAGAACACGCTTCGAAGGCTCAGCGATCACACATGGAAGATTCTGATGGACGATGGCTTCCTGCGACACTTCAGCCGGCAAGATGGGGTGGCGGCGAAGTGTTGTTGATGGAGTTTGTCGATGCGACGATGGAGTTTGCGCGAGTATCGCCATCGGCTGCGTGGATCGCGGGAGTGACCGGACTACATCCGTGGCAGCTCGCTCTCTTCGATGAAAGAGCGCAGCTGGAAATGTGGGGTAAGAATCCTGCCCTATGCATTCTTCGTCTTACAACCCCACCGGTAAGGCCGAGAAGGTGGCTGGTGGCTACAAACTTTCAGGGCGGTGGTCGTTCTGTGATCACTGTCACGGCGTCATGCTGGCAGCGATCTGCGGCGCCCGTGAAGTGCCGGGCAAAGCGGTGCCCGACCTCAGGTCTTTTCTGTTTGTTGCGCAATCAAAATCGCATCGATGACAACTGGCATGTCGCGGGCCTCAAGAGTACGGGCAGCAAAGATATCGTTGTGGAGAATGCCTTCGTGCCCGAATATAGGTCTCAGTCGATTATCGACTACGCGATCAATGTGCCGCTGCCCGGGCAAGAGCGCAACAACGGACCGCTTTATCGACTACCTGGTCAGTCATGTTTAACCCGGCGCTGGTTGCTTCTACGCTCGGCGCTTCTCAAGGGTTCGTCGCCGCATGGACTGCGCAGACGCGAGACCGCAAGTTGAGCCTGGGCGCTAAAGCTGCCAACGACGCTCTCATGCAGCGCCGGCTGGCCGAGACCATCTGGCTTATCGATGTGACGGTGACTCGGCTGCGAGCCGACCTAGTGGAATTGTGGCAGATGGCGGAGGCTGGCGAGCCGGTTTCGATGCAACTCGAGGCGCGAGTGCGATGGAACATTAACCGCGGATGCGAGTAGGTGGCGCAAGGTATCGGTGACCTGTTTTCCCCTGCACAATATTGAGTATGCCGGGCGCGCCTATGCTCGCTCTGGTCAGTCGGACTTGCTGCCGAATGTTGACTTCTGCGTGCGCACTTATCGGCATTATGCGCGTCAGAGAAAGCGTTTGTTCTTCTCGGTACGCGGCGTTGAACGTATTATCATGGGCGCGCGTCTTTAGTTGGAACTCTCGCCCGCTCGCTGTCGAAGCGCGACGGTTCGATAATCCGAGAAGGTTGGTGGATGACGGTCCGTTCCCCCCGGTTCCCGACCACGCCTCGTCTCTCGTTTTTTCCGGGACAATTAACGCCTCGTCAGCGAGCGATCTTGGCTAGGAAATTCACTACTAGAGCCGTGCAGGAAATGATTCGCCGCCCGTGCGCGGCGCCTGGATGTCATTGCCGCTGTCACGAGCTACTGCCGACGCTCGAAGTCATGCTTGCGACGCGGGAGGACGACATGCGCAACCGACAAACGAAGCTTGGCAGGGAATACGACGCTCCAGACGAGGAACGGCTCAGATGGCCGAAACGCCGTCGATGGGGGGCTGACGCCCGGCGCGGCAACGATATTCGGTGGCCCGCGCTTTCCGCCTCACTTCGACACCGCCAATTTTCCGGAACAAGAGAAGCGTATGATAACGGGGCAGCAAATCACCATGGGGTTGCGGTGGATACTAGACCATCCCTGCACGGACTCCGGGTGTAAGTGCCGGTACCACGATGTGTTACCAGAGATTGATGAATTGATGTGGCACCGCCAGGTGCGAGAGCGAGACGGACGTTGCAAGCAACGGAACCGCTAGGATGACTGGTAGCAATCGGGGGCGGCGAGGAGCGACTTGTCGAGATTTGGACGCGGCCGGGCTGACAGCTGTTGCTCGCGGTCTTGAAGTTTGGGAACAAATCAGGTGCGGTACGCGGAAGCGGAACTCCGAAGATGAAGGGCGAACTTTTGCTGCTCGGCAAATCGCATTCGAACGGGGCCGAGAGATGCTTTCGCGAGGCAATCGTTGTCAGCAAGCGTCAGCAGGCGAGATTGTGGGAGCTGCGAGCGACTATCAGGCTCGCGCGGTTGCTGCGCGACACCAATCGCCGTGACGAGGCGCGCACGATGCTCGCCGACATCTATAACTGGTTCACCGAGGGCTTCGACACCGCCGATTTGAAGGATGCCAAGGCGCTGATCGATCAGCTCCAGGCTTAACCATAGTAGTAGCGATTGTTTTCGACAGAGTGTCTATTGATTCGACACTCCTTGCCCTCGCGGCAGAGGCCAGGATCAACGATGGGTAACATCACCCGTCGGGTGACGGAGAGTAGCCTTAATTTCTAAGCTCTTCTTGTTGGCCGATGACTTCTCACTAATCACCACTTACCGCCATCCGCAATTTCCACGAACAACGTTGCCCTCAGCGACTATGCGATTGTATAGCATCCCACTCTCGATCGGACTTTACTAGTCAGACACGAGGTCACGACGCCGACGGCGGGCAGTCCGAGACTTCTTAACTACGTACCGCGGCGGCGACATGACCTCATAGCTGGGCCTTTCACCAATAGCTTGTCGACATTTCGGGGCGAGTGAAGATAGTCACCGGACTACTAAACTACGGCGTTATGTGCTTGCTTCGTCTGCTGGGTGCCTTGGTGGCGACGCGAGATACGCTCGTGGTAGATGGCGCTTTCAAACTGAACCAGTCACCGGTGCCTATGTAACCCAGCAGCCTTGTTGCCCAAGAGGTAGCCTAGTGCTATCGATGACTCCACTTGATGACGCGCTCAAAATTGTGCGCGTGAGTGGCAAGACCTGGTGCTTCTGCCGGGGCTGATCCTAAAGGAGAACGATAGAACGCGATGGTCTGGTACCGCTTTGGTGAATGGATCCTGCGCCGCCGCTTCCTGGTGCTGGGCATCGTTGGCGCGCTCACCGCATTCTTCGGCTACTTCGCGGCGCAAACGCACCTGGTGACGAGCTTCGGCGAACTGCTGCCGCAGAATCATCCGTTCGTTCAGATCGCGCACAAATACGATCAGTACTTTGGCGGCGTGAACAACGTCACGATCATGGTCGAGGCCAAGCAGGGCACGGTCTACAAGGCCCCGATCATTCAGAAGATCATTAACATGACGCGCGACTTCGAACTCGTCTACGGCATCCAGCACGGCTCCGAGCAATCGATGGCGACGGTGACCTACTTGAAGCCGCTCGCCGACGGAGAGATTCGGATCACGCCACTCATTCCTGTGAGCGAAATTCCCAAGACGCCGGAACAACTCGGTCAGCTGCAAGCGGACGTCCATAAGAATCCTGGCGTTGTCTTCGGCCATTTCGTGTCGTTCGACGATCGCACAGCGTTGATCCAGGCAAGCTTTCTGGAATCGCGACTCGACTATAGGCGCATCTTCGACGAGACCCGCCGCATCGTCGTCGATCCCAACAAGGACCCGTCGATCCGCATCTACGTCGGCGGCCAGCCGATTCTGTACGGATGGGTTTACCACTACGCTCCGCAAGTCTTCCGTATTTTCCTGGTCACCGTCGTCGCTGTCTGGCTGTTGCTGTACGCCTACTTCCGGGATTGGCGCGGCGCGCTGCGTCCGACGATCTCGGGCGTAATCTGCGCGATCTGGGGCCTCGGCTTCATCAACCTGATTGGCTTCGGCCTCGATCCGCTCGTGCTGGTCATCCCGTTCCTGATCACCGCGCGCGCCGTCAGCCACTCGGTCCAGATGCACGATCGTT
>JASHQJ010000048.1 GCA_030037595.1 Candidatus Binataceae bacterium | reverse complement strand
ATATTCGAACTGCCCCGCGCGATCGATTTCGAATTTGGTCACCGCGAGAGCCTCGCCGAGCGCCATCATGCGCTCGATCCCGAAATGACGCCGCCACGAGATCACCTCGGGGTCGCCGCTGCCCTCGAAGCCCGAGCCGATCGCGATTATCGCGACACGCCCGTCGTCGAGCGCGACCGGATGAAAGATGTATCCCGGTGAAGTCTGACCGACGAGCGCCTTGAGCGCGGTGCGATACGCGAGCAAATCGTGATTGGTCTCGTCGGCGATCCGCGCGAGAAGTGCACCGACGCTGAGCCCCGCGCGATCGGCGAGCGCGAGCAGTTTCTCGAATAGGTCGGGCCCGTATTCCTCGCGGCGCGCGATCTTGCGCGCTTCCGATCGATCGAACGTGAGCAGGATCGCGCCGATTCCCGCGCGGCCGTTGCGTGCCGGATGCCCTGTGATCGGCTTGGCGCGATCGATCGGCTCGATATCCATCGCGAAGTAGCTGCCGTGGCTCGACCATTTCGCAAGGCCGCGCTTCGCGTTGGCGAGCACTACGGGTTCGGCGTCGAGCGCATACAGGCGGCTCTCGGCCTTGCGCCGCGGACCGACCAGGCCATAGCCGCTAAGCAGCGAGCCGTAGCCGATAACGAAGAGCCGCTCGTTGTACGATGCCACTCCGACGAGCTTAGCAAACGTTAGATGTCGTCGGGACCGGGGTAGTATTTGCCCGCGCCGAGCGCATCGACCGCAGCCCAGAACTCGGGCCCGCCCGCCTTCATCGGGTCCTCGAGCGCCCACGCCTGCCGCTTGTAATTCCAGCTCTCGGGACGAAGCCGCTTGGCCTCCTCGAAGAAGGGCTTGGCGGCGTCGCGATGCCCATGCTCGACCAGATATTCGCCGAGCCGGAAATTCGCGGCCGCGCGCACGTGCGCGTCGCTCGGAGTATGCATGCGCCGTAGGAGGTCATCGCGCTTCGGTGCGAAGCGGCTCGCGCTGCCCTTGTCCACCCAGTCGCGGAGCGCATCCTGGTAGGCCCTGCGCTTGCGTTGCAGGTCGGCGAGCGCCTCGGGCGGAATTGAGAAATTGGTGCGATCCATCTTGCGGAACGCGTCCGTCACGCCGGCTGGCTCGCTCGGGCGCACGATCATGCCCTGCTCGTCGATCCAGACCGCGCTCGGCACGTTCACCATGTCATACAGTTCTGCAACAATATGTTTACGGTCGATAACGCAGGGATAAGTTGGATTTGCCGCCGTGATCCAGGGCTCTGCCGCCGCATTGCCGCCCGAGTCGAACGCCACCGCCAAAGGCACGAAGCCCCTGGGCCCGAGTTCTTCGTAGAGAGCCTGCCACACGGGCAGGTCCATGCGGCATCCTCACCACGAGGCCCACGAGACGAGCAGCACCTTCTGGCCGCGATAATCGGAAAGCCGATGGGCGCGGCCGGAAAGATCGGGCAGCTCGAAATCGGGAGCGTTCAGCGAGGTGAGTGCGCGCGTGCGCTCCGCGGCCGCCTCGCCAATACACCATACGCCGTGCGCGGGATCGGCAACGACCGGCTGGCCGAGCAGCGCGGCAACGGCCGTGATGTTGTATCTGTTGCCGGCTACCATCTCGCCCGCGCGCGCCGATGGAACCGGAACACAAACATCGCCCTTGCAGAAGCCTTCGGGCTTATGCGTCCATCCGCTTACGCGTTCGAAATCCTTGGCCGAGAGCCACAGCGCGTCACCCGACAGTTCGGCGTTGACGCCGGCCGTGGTGTGCTCGCCGTAGATGATATCGACCTTCGATGCCATCGGTTATTCTCCGCGCGCCGGAATTTCCACGCCGAGTTATCCTAGCGCCCGCGCACCTTGATTCAAATGCGCAAAAGAATGCCCGACGCCGGTTGGCCAGTCGCCTCGCGCACGCTCTTCAGGTAGAGCCCGAGCTGCGCGCGGTAAGCTTCGAGGCGTGACGCGATGTCGTAGTCAGTCTTGAAGTCGACGACGATCCATTCGTCGCCGCGCGGCGAGTAGAGCAGATCCGCGATTCCTTCGACCGTGGTCCCGTCGTCGAGGCGGACGAGCAATGGAAACTCGCGCATCACGTGACGCGCGGCGCGAGCTTCGGCGATCAGCGGCGACTGAAGCGCGCGTGTGACGGCTTCGCGCGCGGCTTCAACTTCTTCCGCCGTGGCGCCGAGAATTCTGCCCTCGCTTGCTGCCGCTGCCGCGATTGCGTCATCGTTCGCATCGAATGCCACGCGCGTCATCGTCGCGTGAACGAGAGTTCCGAAGCGCTGGCCGCTCGGCCGCTTCGCCGCGCGTGGCACCCCCTCGACTCGGATATTGTCGGCGAACTGAAGCCCGATCACCGGTTCCTTCTCGGCCAGTTCGGTCGCAGTCTCAATCTTGAGTAACGGCGTGGTGCCAGCTTCCAGAGCCGCTCTGCGGCGTTCTTGCCATTTGGTGTTGGCTTCGATTCCTCGCCTCGAACGCTCCTTTTTTTCGTCGGCCTGCAACAGCTTGTCCTGCCGGAGGCCCATCGACTCTTCGATTTCGGTGACGAGTTTCGACGGATCCCACCACACCACGCGATGCTCACCGCGCTCCGGGCGATGCGATCCCGGCGCGACCGCCTTCATCTTGGCCGGCGAGCGCGGCAACCGCTCGAGCACGCTGTCGTCGCCAAACTCGGGGCATCCGGCAGGTTTGATTTCGAGCGGCGAGCGGCGCTCCATATCATTCGGATAGACAACTTCGTTGAGGCGCGCGAGCCATCCGCCGTAGCGCTCGTCGCCGACCACCGGAACCACGATCAGATCGCGGGCGCGTGTGGTCGCGACGTAGAGCAGACGAATCGCTTCCTCCTCGTCGCGGCGATGCTCATCGTCAGCGTGCTCGGTGAGATCGAGCGGCGCGCATCCAGCGAGCTGCATCGCGGCGAGCCGCCGGCCGGGATCGATGTAGCGCGCCGCGTCGGCGCGCGTCTCGTTGCAGGTCAGGTCGGCAAGGATAACGACCGGGAACTCGAGACCCTTCGCACGATGCACCGTCATGATGCGGATGCCCTCGGTGCCTTCCTCGACCAACGGCACCTCGCTCGCCTCATCGCGCTCGGCGCGGTCTTCGAGCATGTCGACGAAGCCGCGAAACGAAGTGGCACCACTTCGCGCCTCGTAGCGTCGCGCCTGATCCATGATGCGCAAGATGTTGGCCAGGGCCTGCTCTCCCGTCGGCCAGATCGCGATTCCCGCGTGCGCGCGTGTGCGATTCATCGCGAGCGCGAGCGTCTCGGCGATCGGGCGGCGGTTGCGCCCCCGATGCAACTCGCGCAGCAGGTCGAGCGCGCGGCCCACTTCCTGCATACTCGGCGGCATCGGCTCCGGGCGCGGGCGAAACGGATTCAACGATTTGAACCGGTCGCGATACTCGAGCAGCGCCGAGTCGGAAAGCGCGATGAACGACCCGCGCATCGCGGCGAATACCAGCAGCTCATCGTCGGGACGCTCGATCGCGCCGAGCAGGTTGCGGACGGCCTCAACTTCCTCGCGCTGGTTGAACGATCCGCCCTTCACCAGGACGTGCGGCAGATGCCGTGCCTCGAGCTCGCGGAGATAGTCGCGCGTCACGTCGCGGCCCCAGGAGTTAAGGCGTCGAAACAGGACGCAGATGTGGCGCGGCTGAATCGGGACGCGCCGATCGGGCGCCTCGCGCTCGGTCACTGTCCATCCGCTCTCGACCGCGAGCCACTTCGCAAACGCCGCGATCGCTTTCGGCAG